>JAEZDX010000253.1 GCA_023417975.1 Bacillota bacterium | reverse complement strand
CTACTATATCATATATAGGCTTCCGACACGCTAAGGCTATGTTCAAAAGTAGTAGTAGGCTTGATTTAGACAAGCTGTAAGTGTCAATAATCTAAATATAGAGTAAATATCTAATCATCTTTAGCAGTATCATAAATCCTTGAAAATAGGATGTTATATGACAATTTAGCTCAATATGAAGATATTTATTACTATCTGTATAGATTGAGGTGGCACTTATGCGTAATGAAATCAATGACATTAGTGAAATTAATGACATTAGTGAAATTAATGATATAAATAAAATTAATGAAATTAATAGCAGTAATAACAGTAATAACAGTAATAACAGTAATAACATCAATAATGAGGATAAACTACTGGAAAACCTTATGAATATGAAGCCTTCACAAATACAGTGTTTGAAGGATATTTTGTTTGCTAAAAGTGATGACGCTTCCAAAGAAAATCTCAATGTTTCCGAGCTAAAGTGCCCTAACTGCAGCTCCGCCTTCATTATAAAGTTTGGGAAAAACAGACTTGGCAAGCAGCGCTACAGATGCAACCACTGCAGAAGACTTTTTGTTATACCTACCACAAAATCTCCCTTAAGCTGCAGTAAAAAGCCAGCAAAAATGTGGCATTACTATGTGGAGTGCATGGAAAATGGCATGTCCATACGAAAGTCTGCAGCTATAGTTGGAATTACTCCAAATACGTCTTTTCAGTGGAGGCACAAAATATTGAACGCAATAAAGGCGGAGCTGCCCAGCAAGCTTTCCGGTACTGTTGAAATAGACGAGGTTATTATCCCTGAAAGCTTTAAAGGCAATCATTCAAAGGATGAAAATTTTTATATGGGAAGACCACCGAGAAAAAGAGGCCCCAAGTTGTCTGAACGGGGTTCCTTAAGAAGTGTCAGGGTGCTTTGCTGCCTAAGCAGAAGAATGGATATATTTTCTCAAGTTATAGGAAAGCTAAGGCCAGGGATAGAAGAACTATTGGGAATGCTGCAGGACAAAATAGAAGCAGGTTCTACCATTTGTACAAATAATAACGCAGCCTATAGAACAGTGGCAAAGGAATTGAATGTTACTCTGTATAAGCTTACTTCTCCAAACCAGGTAATAGAAGAAAAATATGATAATCAAAAGGCCAAGGCATTCGGAAGACAGCTTAAAAACTTTCTAGCTAAATTTAATGGGGTTGCCACAAAATATCTCAACAATTATATAGCTTGGCTGAAGTGGTGGTGTCTGAAAGAATTCATGAGTTCAGGCTTTAAAATCATGGATATGTTTCTGAAGGTAGTCTTTAGCGGCGTTAACCTTCGGGTTTGCGATTTGAAATTTGTAACATCCATACCGGAGAATGCTCGTACCTAATGGCAAAGCTTGACCATAACATGTCCATAACAGTAGGGTTTGTCCATTACTCCAACCATTATTTTGTTACAGAGCTGTAGTCACACGGAAGTACATATTTAAAAGATTTAACCTAAATATTTACAAATTTGCGTTGGGCATAATTATTTCTGCAACAGAACCTTAAGCATATATTCAGATGTATTATGTGTCAAACCTTATCCTATCTTTATTTGTGGGAATACCGTTAACTACTTTTTGCCACTCACCATGTTGGAATATTTCATATTGTTCAAAAGCACAAGATATTCCGTTTGCAGTAGATATATCGCTGCTATCCATAAGCTGAAAATGCAAATGGGGAGCAAAAGAATTACCTGAATGACCCACTCTGCCAATAACTTCACCTTTTGTTATACTTTGACCTACGGAAACCTTAATAGACCCGGTTTGAAGATGAACTAACGCGGCATATACTTGGCTGCCGCAGTCAATGATGATGTAGTTACCTGCAACTGATTGTATGTTGTCTTTTTTTGGATCGAAATAATGAGCATTTCTATAAGCATTAAGCATGTCTGAGAGTAATTTGGTTCGTTTTCGTTCCTCATAACCATCCTCTGCTTGGATAACGAACCCGTCGCAAGGTGCATATACTTCTTGGCCCCAACAATAATATTCATTTATGGGAACCCCAAAAAGTAGATATTGCAGCAGGCTAACACCATAGGCGGGCCGACCCTTTCTTTTCCAATCCACTTGTATAAAGTCATAAGCATATTTTGATCCTAACCGGTCTGTTCCATGGCTCGGAATATTTGTTCCTGGAGTGTTAGGAGAGAGCCATTCTCCCCTTAAAGGAAACTCTACAATTATCGGCTCATGAACATTAATCATTTCATAGCCTCCTTGAATTTATTTGATAGGTCAATCATATTACTATTTACTTAGTAGGTCAAATATACCTTCGACAAGATAGGAAAGGAATCTATACATATGAACCTACTCTCAAGCAATTACATATACTATATTGTAGAATCCTATCATTTTTAATAATAAATATCAAAATAATAAGAAGGTGAAGATATGATATCTTGTGACGGGCTAACAGGAACTGTAGTAACACCTGATGATCTTGAATATACAGAGGCAAGACTGATGTGGAACAGAGCAATAGATAAATTCCCGAGTATAATAGTATTTTGTGAATCCATACTTGATGTATCAAATGCTGTAAAATGGGCTCGCCGCAACAGTGTACCATTTCGTGTTCGAAATGGCAGGCATAATTATGAAGGATTTTCCACAGGTAATGGGGTGCTTGTTATAGATGTGAGTTCTCTTACTGATTTAGATATGGACGGTACGCGTGTAACGGCACAAGGTGGGGTAAATAATAGTATGATATATGATTTGGTAGCTCCGCAGGGCTATCCATTTCCCGGAGGATCCTGTCCAACAGTAGGTGTGGCAGGCTATGCAATGGGAGGTGGGTCAGGACCTATGAGCCGCTTGCTGGGACTTGGATGTGACAGTCTTGAAGCAGTGGAACTCATTAATGCGGATGGTCGATTGATAACTGCAAGCTTAGATAAAAATCCCTCTTTGTTTTGGGCAGTGCGAGGTGCAGGAGATGGGAATTTTGGAGTAACTGTAAGAACAACTTTTAGATTGCCGAAAAAGGTTGATAACGTCACTCTAGTAGCATTGTACTATCCAAATACCGATGCTGCCGCGCAGGTGCGATTTATCAAAACATGGCAGCAATGGCTTAGTGGTGCAGACGAACGTATTACTTTACAGGCGCCTATATATCATGACCAAGTGGAAGGATATGCTGTGTATGCGCGGGGCATTTATTTTGGTACAAAGCAACAGGCGGAACAGGCAGTAACAAGGTTGACTAATTTGCCTGGATGCGAAGCAACCTTTAAAGAGATGACAATTTACGAAGCAATCAAAACAATTGAAGACACAATTCCAGATTCTGAGAAGTTCAAATCATCGGGGCGATTTGTGGGAAGACTACTTTCTGAGAAAGAAATAGAGTGTATGGTTAATAGAATGCGTGATTATCCTGAAGGTTCTGTTTTTGCCGGACTAACACTTTATGCACTAGGTGGACAAGTGAAAAAAGTGGCTCCGCATAAGTCTACATTTTTTTACAGATATTCACCCTATGTAATAGGGCTTCAGTCCATATGGACGGAGGATAAATATGCAAAGTCCAATGCACAATGGGTGCAAAATGGACTAAACTATATCAACACAATTACAGTTGGATCCTATGTGAACTTTCCAAACAATGAACTAATTGATTATGAACGAGCCTATTGGGGAGATAATGTAGCAGCGTTGCGTAGAGTAAAACGAAGGTATGATCCCTGCAATATTTTTAGATTTCCGCAAAGTATCCGATAAAATCAAAAAAATAGCAGCTTTTAATGAAGAAAACCTATCAAGCTTTATTAGAGATTGATAGGTCTTTCTATACCGTAATAGCAGTTTCTTAAATATTATCTGTTTAGATTGACACAAAAGGAAGGTAATCTTATAATGAATATATGAACAGTTATTCATATGTAGATAGGTTCTATACATTTGGTTTTAGTGCTATTGTACTATCTAAATAAAATATGGAGGTAACCAATTATGGTAAAAGAAAATCAAAAAGGAAGTGAATTTTTTTTAGTAACGGATGTTGAAAAAAGTTATGGAGAAGGTAATGCAAAAGTAAAAGTATTGAATGGAATTACTACTCAATTAGAAAAAGGCAAAATATGTGTTATACTTGGGCCGTCCGGAAGTGGAAAATCAACATTATTAAATGTTATTGCGGGCCTTGAGAAGCTTGATAGCGGTACAATATGCGTTGATGGTGAAGATATATCAACACTTGACGCTAAACAGCTTGGATTATATCGCCGTAACAAGCTTGGCTTTGTATTTCAGTTTTACAATTTGATTCCTAATTTGACGGTGAAAGAGAATATTGAAGTGTGTGAATACCTCAGTAAAGCCCCCCTGGCAATTGATGATTTACTGCACACTCTTGGTCTTTGGGAACATAAAGACAAGTTTCCCAATCAGATATCTGGAGGGCAGCAGCAAAGATGCGCCATAGGAA
>JAEZDX010000223.1 GCA_023417975.1 Bacillota bacterium | reverse complement strand
CTTATATCCTTCTTTAATAAGCTCAAGGGCAGCTATTCCTGTAACGGTAGACTTTCCTACTCCACCCTTTCCGCTTATTACTCCGATTATATGTTTAATGCTTCCATAGCGAGGCATGAGTTTTGAGCATGAACCTCCCACTGAACTGCAGTTTCCTTTACTGGCACAATTATCACAGTTACTCATATTACATGTTCCTCCTATTTAACGAATAAAATTTTCAACGCAAAAGTATATTTTATGCTTTCTATAGGGCTATAACTTAGAACTTATCCGGTTTATCCTTTGTTACCTCAATAGTCCATTCACTATTATCATAAACATCATTTACATAATACTTTACTTCGCTGTTATCTTTTTTATCATTTACAGTTATTATTGCCTTGAATACCGTTGTTTTATAACCTTGGGTTTTAATTGCAACAACAACGTCATTTTTTTCTTTATCCTTATCTACTAATTTTGCACCGCTCATGGTTTTTGCCAAGTCACTTTTGAAATCTTCTAGCTCTGTAGAAAGCATATATTTTGCCGTATCAACATCTTGTGATAAATCTATTCCTACATTAGTACTGTTCTTTGTAATTTCAGCCCCATACTTTTTCAGAAATTCAATAATAGAACCGTAATAAACCTTTTTAAAATCCTTTGGAGCCCTATAATTCCACAAATTCCTTATTATGTCATAATCTATTCTTTTAGATACTATATACACACTGTCCTCACTATATAAATTGCCATAGTCATTTTTATCCATACCTGTTATATAGTTAAACCTATGAACGGCACTACCTTCATATATCTCAAATATATAGTCCGGTTCAAGTGCCGATTTTTCCTGTACCTTTTTTGCAGTAGATAAAATATCATACATTTCCTTTATAGTCCTTTTATCCGTAACAATAAATCTGAACCCCTTGTCTCTTGTGCTTTGAATTATAATTTTGTCCGCTTTATCCTGCTTAATATATTCAAAATCATTGTTCTTAAGCCCCATTTTCAGCTTGGCTTCATCAATTTTCTTACAGCCAGCCATAGGAAAAACTATAAATATAACTGCCGCAAAAATAAGTAAGGTCTTAAATTTTATTCTCATAAATAAGGGCTGCATAAAGGGTAACATGGAATAGAACCCCTTAAAAACAGCCTCTCTCCCTTCTCAATATAATTTAATTATCTTTGTTCTCTTCTTCGTCATCTATTGAGGTTTTTTCCTCAGTGGAGTCGGATTCCTTTTCCCACTGATTTTCCAGTTCTTCGTCCTTTTCTACTTCCAGGTCTTCTCTCTCTTCGCTGTCTTCTATTTCCTCAGAATCTTCAATTTCTTTTACCAACTCTGTATCCGTACTAAGAACAGCCTGCTTGCTTTTAAAAATCTTATCCTGATAAAGCAGCACTATTCCAAGAATTAGAGTAAAAATACTTATAAACTGAGAGGTTGATAAAGCACCGACATTTCCTCGCGGATCATTTCTAACAAATTCAATAAAGAATCTTCCTATGCTATATATTATAATATATATCGAAAATATACTGCCTTTTTTTCTCTCCTTCTTGCTATAATACAACAGAAAAGCAGCAAGACAAAAATCAAATATGGATGAATAAATTTGAGTAGGATAAATTGGAATATTATTAGGTGCAATTTGAGAATTCTTAAAAACAACTCCCCAACTTGGATTTTTTACGGGTGCCCCAAAACAACAACCTGCCAAAAAGCATCCTATTCTTCCAAAGCCTTGTGCCAAAGGTATTGATGGGATAGTTAAATCCAATACTTTCAGAACGTCCCATTTTTTTCTCTTGGCATATAAGTATACGCCCAGTCCCCCACAAATGATAGCTCCGTATATAACAAAACCATTACCGAAATCCAGAAACTGGCTGTGATCATCTATATACGACTTGATTTCCGTAATTATGTATAACAATTTACCGCCTAGTACTCCGCTAATTACAGCGATTATGGACATGTTCAATATACTATCTTCATCGTAACCTCGTTTTTTTCCTCTATAGGTTACTAAAAGAACTGCTGATATTATTCCTATAGCAATCATAGTGCCATATCCGTAAATAGGCACACCAAATAACTCAAATAATACAGGTTTCATTAAGATACCCCCTACAACAAATTAATAGAGAAGCTTTAAGCTCCTCTATTCTTTTACTAAAATTATAATACTTATGTTGCTGTAAGGTCAACATTTAACTTGTATATGTTGAAATTTTCAAAATAAATATTAATCTACAATGTCATAAGTCACTTATATAGATTATCCTATCTACTTTCTGGAGTATGTGTTAGCTATGGCTTCAAAAATGGTTGGCATATTCTCTTTGAACTTATCAGCAGGCACATAAAAAGCTATTCTGAAAAATTTACTATTATCCTCTATGAAATATTCATAAGCCTTAAAATTATTTCCTGAGGCAGTACTTCCGTTATAGGTTAAAAGATATGCAGGATAGCTATTTACTTTTACCGGTACATATTTATAGTCTCTAACCCTATTTGCACTAAAAGAACTGGTTTTACTGTCTTCCAAAAACGCTCTCAAATCCTTCTGTCTTAGATTCCAAATTTGAACATAACCATATATAACATTGTCGGCAGAAGAAAATTCATTATGATATGTGATTTCATTTGCTCCAAAATTTTTTTCAGAGGTCTTCCATGTATCCGGGAGCTGATAAGTTATATTGGTATCCTTGATCTGATATACCTTTAAAGAATCCATTCCATTTTGAATAAGTGCGGTCATTTTTAGTCTGTGACTGAGACTTAGCTCTGCGCCTACCAGCACAAGCATCAAACCTATAATTATTATAGTAACTCCCAGTCTTTTTCTATTAAGCACAATAACCTTCATTATATGTAAAATCCCCCCATAATTACTGATGTTACAGTATATTATATGAAGGGGGAAAATATAACTTAACCAAGTTGTTTTGCACCTACCTGCCGGTAATCTATTTAACCGGTATTACTATGGTAGAAGTTCTGAAATCATAAAACATCAACCAGTAACCTTCGTCACCGTCTCTGCTTTCGCCTTCTTTAAGCGATACCCACGTTACAAAGCCAGACTTTCCGCCAAATGGCTGATCATTCAAGTTTCTTGTACCCGGAATGCCATATACGATATACTTCATTCTTCCTGAATTATCATATTTATATCCCATAAGATAATGTCCCTGTTTTTTAATATAAGGGAAGTAGCTTACCATTGGGTAATAAACTATTGTATATTTGTTGTAATTCGATACATTGCACATTTCTTCAAGATTACTAATATTGACTTTATACCATTTGCATCTCTTTATTTCTTTGCATACATCTTTTTCTTCATCAAAATCTTCAGCCACAAGCTTAAAAAATTCTCCTACCGTACCGGTTGGATATTCAATTTCTTCATCAATTTTTTCTTTGCTTTCAACATTTTTGTCATCTTTACGAATGTCTTCAATATCTTCTTCAACTTTATGTTCCTGAGTAGTTTCATAAGAAGCGGATTTTGACAGCTGCATAGTCTCTTGCTTAAGCTGCTCATTTTTTATTATATTATCAGCTTGCTGAGGAATTTCCTGTAGATTGTCCGTTTGAGAACCTTTTATTTCTTCGATTTTTACCTCATAGTCCTCAAATACATTATTTTGCTTCTCCCTCTTTTCATCGGTCTTTTCCTTGGCAGGAACCTTTGACTCTACCACTTCAATAATTTCTGCTATTTTATTATCCACCGCTTTCTTTTCTTCCAATACCTTATTATCTTCCTTCACATCTCTTGCATTCTCAAATACTTCGTATGTTCTCCAATCCATTGGTGTATCTGCTGAAGCAAACCCGCTCATTACAGATATAATATTTACTCCGGCATCTTTAACTACAGCTGCTCCATTTACCATATCTATGCCGATACCGCTGCCCGCAATATTAGCAGAGCTATATTCATATGTTATTTCAGCCCTTCCGTGCTCATCTATATTCATTACACCTAACTTGATCAGTTTCTTAACGTCCTTTTTACTGCATATAAGAACCATATAATAAGGTTCCATTTCCTTCTTTAAATTTTGCACGTAGTATGAAACCTTGCATTTATCGCTCTTTGTCTCTAACTTGGTATAACCGGAAGGTAGTTTATCTGAAGATAAAGAATAGCCGTTTTCATCCTGCTGTAATATGATAAAATATCTACTATAGGACTTTTTTTGTGCCACCGTATTGTCCCTCCACTATATTTATTCATTATAATATATGAAGGACATCAAAAAAAGTGAACTATTGTCAAAAATTTTATTGCAATTCCTTTATTTTATCCGAAAGAGCGGCAAACTCCTGTATGGATAGTGTTTCTCCTCTTCTTATAGGATCAATTGCTGCCATTTCAAAAGCTTTCATCAATTTTTCCTTACTGAGCTTTCCACTTTTAACTGCATTAGAAAGAGTTTTTCGCCTCATGTTGAAAGCATCTCTTATTATATCAAAAAACAGCTTCTTATCCGCTACACTGACTCTAGGTGAAGGAAGCTTTGTCAAGGTTATTACCATAGAATCAACCTTTGGCTGCGGGATAAAGCATTCCGGCAATACCTTCCTTATTATTTTCGTATCACAATAATATTGTACTAAAAGCGATAATGACCCATAATCCTTTCCTCCGGGAGCTGCATCTATTCTCTCAGCCACTTCTTTTTGAATCATTATAGTAATGGATTTAAAAGCATACTCCTCAGTCAAAAGTTTTACTATTATAGGAGTAGTAACATAGTATGGCAGATTAGCAACTAGTTTTACGTTCTTTTCTTCTCCTATTATTTCTTTATAATCCACCTTAAGTGCATCCTTATTTAAAAGTTCAAAATTATTAAATTCCTTCAATTCTTCCTTTAATATTGGTATTAAATCTGAATCTAATTCTATAGAGCATACCTTTTTTGCTCTTTTCAAAAGCTCCCTAGTCAAAGTTCCAACCCCTGGACCTATTTCTATAACAAAATCCTCCGGACCTATTTCTGCCCCTTCTACAATGTTCATTAACACAGTTTCATCTATCAAGAAATTTTGACCTAAGCTTTTTGTAAACTTGAATCCATACTTCTTTACTATATCCCTTGTACTAAAATTATCCATAACTTACTCCTTATTTTAAATTTCTTCCATTTTGTTAATAGCCTTAACAAATTCCTCTTTAGTTATTCCATAATTGTTCAATCTTGAAAGAAATGCCACAGCATTTCCATAACCTATACCTAAAAGCTTTCCCATAAGTTGTCTTCTAATCCCTGAATCATTGGTTCCGGTAAGTCTGAAGAAAAACATGTCCTCCATTGAGAACTCCTTCCTCTTCTCTTTTATTTCACAATGAGCTTTTTCCAAAGCTTCTATAATAGCAACCGGAGCTGCATTTTCCACACCTATATCCCCATCCTTAGTTCCTTCCTTTCTGGAAATATAAGCATGTTTAACCCCATTAACTCTTTTAGCAATTATCTTTCTTATTTTATCTCCTGCAAAGTCCGGATCAGTAAGAACTATAACCCCTTGTCTCTCTTGTGCTTCCCTTATTTTCGAAATCACTTTCTCATTTATCCCAAAGCCCCCTACAGCTATGACCTCTGCATCTACCGCACGTTTTACAGCTGTTATGTCGTCTCTTCCTTCCACTACTATAACTTCTTTAATCATTAATTACAAACCTCCACCGTGCTAATTCCTCTCCTAAGCATTTTACCCTAAAATCAAAAAAAATAGAAGCCTATAGGCTTCTATTTCAAGATGTATACATTTTTATACTTTACTCCCCAGTCTTCGGCTTGGTTATGGGTATCAAAAAAAACATCTATTATGTTACCTTTTATTGCTCCACCTGTATCTTCGGCAATAGCAAAACCATAACCTTCCACATAAACCTTTGTCCCTATGGGAATAATATTTGGGTCTACAGCAATGG
>JAEZDX010000150.1 GCA_023417975.1 Bacillota bacterium | reverse complement strand
ATCATACTCTAGGAAGTACTGTATCCATTGGTGCAGTGGCTTTAGGTGCAAAAATTGTAGAAAAGCACTTTACACTAAAAAGAAGCCATGGAGGGACAGATGCAGCGTTTTCCATGGAACCGGAAGAATTTAAGTTTATGGTTGATGGAATAAGGGATATGGAAAAGGCTTTAGGCATAGTTACATATGATTTATCCGAAAAGCAGAAGAAGAGTAGGGAGCATTCCAGATCGCTTTTTGTGGTTAAGGATATTAAAGCCGGTGAGGTTTTTACCGAGGAGAATGTGAGAAGCATTAGACCTGGTTTTGGAATGGAGACAAAGTACATTGGAGATGTGCTTGGGAAGAGAGCAAGAATAGATATACGAAAAGGAACTCCGATAAGTTGGATAGAAATTAGGTAGAAAGTACTATATAGTGCTTAAGCTTTTAAATAAAACAGAGGAGTTTATAAAATAGTTATGGAGAAAGTTATATTATTTGGAGCATCAAGATTAGGACAAATAGCGCAAAGTATATTACAAGAATCATATGAAATAATAGCTTTTTGTGATAATTCATCTGAAAAATGGGGTAATACATTCTGCGGAATAAGAATTATTTCGCCGGAGGAATTAAGGCATGAGGAAATTAGAGCTATAAAAGTAATTATTACTTCTCAGTATTATACTGAAATATATAAGCAACTACATGAATTAGAAATTAATAATATACTAATTTTTAATTCTATATTACCTTTTGAGCTAGTAGATGCGAGAGAAAAGATTGAGAAGGAGAAAAAGAGAGAGCAAGAAAAGAAGGTAAGGGACAAGATATCAGACGAAAAGAAAAAAAAGGAGAGGCTTGAAGTTGAACATCTAACACAATTAATTGAAAGTGGTGTCGGGGATAGTAAAGAAATAATTTTACATATGATGTTCGACAACTTTTTTACTAGTAGTTTTATAAACTTTGTTAATTCAAACTTTAGTGAGAATGAACATAAGTTTATAGTTATAGTAAATAGTTTTACGGAGATTAAATATGTTAATGACGTAATTACATATAAAAATGTTGAAGTATGCTATAATGACGGAAATTATACAGGTTTGATTTTTCAAAGCTATGTAAGTAAAGCTAAAAAAGTATTTTTACATTACTTAACTGATTTCGTATGTAAATTAATACATGATTTTCATGTTCCAAAAGAATGTGAGCTGAATTGGGTGTTATGGGGCGCTGATCTTTATACATCAATTGATAGGGAGTTATATGATGAAAAAACAAAAAGCTTTCTATTAGAAAATTCGATTTATAAATTAAAATTCGATAGCTATAAGGGAAATGTTGAATATGAGTATAAAAAGGAAGTTATTAAAAATCTGGATTTTGTAATAACAAACTGTGAAGGTGACTATAGGATATTAAAAGAAAATTTTGAAACTAATGCGTTAAGAAAAGAATTTATTTATCCTAACCCTGTGGATTTTCAAACCATGGATAAAGTAGGTGTAACAGATTTGAAAATTAATGAAAGATATATTTTTAAAAATAAGTTTAAAAATGTAATCTTACTTGGAAATTCGGGAGATCCATCAAACAATCATATAGATATCCTATATAAACTTCAAAAAATTAAGGAACAGGACTTTTGTGTAATATGTCCACTATCATATGGAAATAGTAACTATATTGAAAAACTAATTAGCTTTGGGAAAAAATTACTTGGTGATAAATTTATAGCAATTACTGAATTTTTGGATTCAGATATGTATTACAGTATACTAAAGCAAGTAGATATTGCAATAATGAATCATAGAAGACAACAGGCAGTAGGTAATATAATGCTACTAATGTATTTAAATAAAAACCTTTATATAAACAGTAATAATCCATTTAGGGAAGAATTGGTTAAATTAGGCGTTTTTTTTCATTCAATAGATATGTTGCAAAAAATTGAATTTATAAATTTGCAAAGCAGCCAAGATAATAGAGAAAGAATTAAAGAATACTACGATGTAAGAAAATGTATAGAGTTATGGAGGAATTTGTTTAGTGATAATTCTAACTGTAATTTGTAAATTGCATCATCAGGGGTTGAAAATTTTGTGAAGAGTCCTGGTATAAATATAAAAATGGATGATAGACCAGAATTTTATGCATTTCTCAACATTAATAGCAACAGTAATAATGAACAGAAATACAATAATTGTGTTCAAAAACATTGTGCTTTCTATAAGAGAAACAAATAGCTACATTACCAAGACCTATTGTAATTAATCATTTTTAATAAATACTATAAAAGCAATATACCTGTCTACGGAGTGTATAATATCTATGACGCTGAGCTCACGGTAGAAAAACTTATTGATTATCTAAATAGGTCAACAGACTATTGTAAATTCTGTTATACAAAGAAAGACAATTTAACATTTAAATGGCAAGTATCAAGTCGAAAAAAAGAAGAATGGTTTGGAAGGTAAAGTTCATATTATGAGAATACTGGTTTTAACTGATAATGAGTTTCTATACGAAAAATTTAAAGTAATTATTGAAAGTAGGAAATTTAGTATGCATAAATTTGATTTTGCATATTCCTATAACAATATTGGTTTTTGTCAAAAATATAAAGATGACAATGCATTTCGGTGCATTGATGTTAATAAAGAATCTGATAGAATAATTAAAACATATGACTTAATTATTTCTTTACATTGTAAACAGATATTTAATAGTAGCATAATTCAAAATCGAAGGTGTATAAATATTCATCCTGGCTATAATCCATTTAATCGAGGATATTATTCCCAAGTATTTAGTATTATCAACAAAAAGCCTATTGGTGTAACAATTCATGAAATGAATGAAAGAATAGACCATGGATCGATAATTTTACAAGAAAAAGTAGAAATTAATTCATGGGATACTTCAAAGGATATTTATAGCAGACTATTGCAAAAGGAATTATTTTTAATTGATAAGTACTTATTAGACATAATAGAAAAAAGATATTCGGTTACAGTTATGGGCGCTGAAGGTAATATAAACTATATAGAAGACTTCAAAGCCTTATGTAGATTAGATTTAGATGAAAAATTAACAATGGGGGAAGCAATTGATAGATTAAGAGCATTGACGTTTGAAGGATATAAAAATGCATATTTTATAGATGAAAAAGGATATAAAATATGTGTGGAACTCAAGCTGCAGAAGATATAATAATAAAATCAATTTCAATTAAAGATAAATAGTATAGATAGAAGGCGGTTTATGGACAAATTCATGCAACCTATTAACGTAACAAAATCATTTTTACCACCAGTTAATGAATTTAAATATTATATTGATAAGATTTGGGATAGCAATTGGTTAACAAATAATGGTGAATTTCATAATGAATTTGAAAAGGAAATAGAAAATTATTTAAAGGTATCTTATTGCACATTATTTTGCAATGGACATTTAGCATTAGATATTGCGATTAAAGCGTTGAAATTAAAAGGTGAGGTAATTACAACACCGTTTACGTTTGCTTCTACTACTCATGCTATAACAATGAATGGATTACTTCCAAGGTTTTGTGATATATCAATGGATGATTATAATATTGATGTTTCTAAAATAGAGAAGTTGATCAATGAGAATACATGCGCGATTATACCTGTCCACGTATTTGGATCGCCGTGTAATGTATATGAGATTGAAAGAATATCTAAAAAGTACAAGATTCCTGTAATATATGATGCCGCACATTGCTTTGGAGTTGAAATCGGTGGAGAAGCTATTGGGATATTTGGAGATATAAGTATGATTTCGTTTCATGCAACAAAGGTATTTAATTCGATTGAAGGTGGAGTACTAACATATTCAGATGAAAAACTAAAATATAAGCTTAACTGTCTGAAAAACTTTGGAATTACTGGGCCTGAAACGGTGGAAATGATCGGAATGAATGCAAAAATGAATGAATTTCAAGCTGCTATGGGATTGTTAAATTTAAAGTATATTGAAAAAGAGATAAATGAGAGAAAAAGAGTAACCAATAGATATAAAAGAGGATTAAAGGAACTAGAGGGCATTAGAGTTTTGAAAGAAAATAATAATGTTAAATATAACTACTCATATTTCCCGATTTTAGTAGATGAGAAAAAAGTGAGCTGTGATAGAGATTTAATTTATGAAAGGCTTAAAGAGTTTAACGTCTTTACACGGAAATATTTCTACCCTATTGTAACGGAGTATGAATGTTATAGAGATAAATATAGCACTGCAGATACTCCTAATGCAAAATATGTATCAGATAGAATTTTAACTCTACCTATTTATGGTTCTTTAACTGATTATGAAGTGGATAAGATATGTAACTTAATTAAAAAGATTATTTGTAACAGCTAGAATAAAATAGATTGTGAGCATAAAAAATAGGACTATATATTGGGGGAGAGTAAGGTGGCAGCTTTAATCTTTAGTAAGGATGAGTATGAGAATGAGCAGTTGAAAAATTATCTTTCAAGGAAAAATTATAATTATGTTGAATATTCGGCTGAACATCAGAACTTAATATATATTTTTCATAAGAGTGAAGATAATAATTATTATCAAATAGAAAATAGAATATTATGCATAGTTCTAGGGGAAGTTTTTGATTTAGAAGAAGAAAAAAACATTATAGAGATAAGGGCTATGAGTATAGAACAAAATCTGATGCTGAAATAATCATACAAATTTATTTAGATGGCAGGTATGAGAGGTTAAATAATTTAAATGGCAAGTTTGTTATATGCTTGGTTGATATTCTCAATAATATAACTACGTTTATAAACGATAGATATGGCTTTTATCCATTCTATTGCTATAATACAGACACAGAGTTGCTTTTTACAAGTGAACCGTTATTGATTTCTAGAAATGTCAAGAAATTTGATATAGATAGTAATAGCGTTGAATTGTTTTTTAAGTATGGATATTTAGTAGATCAAGCAACGTTAATTAAAAACCTGAGAAAGATAAAACCAGCTAGTAATATAACCATATGTAATTCGCACACTTCTTTTGTTCAATATTGGAGTTGGAATTTAATTAGAAAATGTAATAATGATAGTTATGGGAAAGCTATTGATAAATTAGGTTCTTTATTTATTAGTAGCGTTGAAAGAATAATGAGAAAATATGATAAAGTAAATCTGCCATTAAGTGGGGGGTTGGATTCAAGAGCAATTCTTGCAGCTATAGATAATCTTGGATTGACAAATAAAGTGCTTTTAACTTGTACTTTCGGAATTAATAATTGTGATGATTTATTAATTGCTAGGAAGGTGTCGGAAATTGGAAATGTTGATCACAAATTTATAGAACTAAATAGTGAAAGATTTTGGTCAAATATGAATAGATCAATATTAAATACTATGGGATCAATAAATGTTATTCACACTCATGGATCCATGTTTAGACAAGTGGATTTAAGTAAACCATTTATAAATGGCTTTATCGGTGATTTAGTATTTGGAGGATCGTATTTAAACGAAGATTTGATCTATAAGCGAATTGAATTTCAGAAGTATGCTATGAATAAAATGAGGTCTGAGGGCTTAAATAACTTAAATCAAATTAATTTAACTTTTGATAATAGTGGTATTGATTTTAACGAAAAATACAATTCACCGGATTACTTCTTTATTTCAAGGACACGTGCTATAAATTTTACACTGATAGGAGGCAAAGTGTCAGGGCATAGATTTAAAGATGCATTTCCATTTCTAGATAATGATTTTATTAATTATTTATATGGTTTATCAGATGAATGGAGGATAGATTCTAGAATTTATAGAGATGTGTTACTTAAATTTTTCCCGAATTATTTTAGGACTGTAATATGGCAAAAGAATGGAGAGGTGATTGAGGGGTATAATAATAAATTTATATCAAGTGAATATATACAGGTTGAGGATTTTACTAAAAATGATGTTAATCGTATAAAAAATTATTTTGATTATAAAAAATGGCTTACTGATAAAAAATATGAGGGCTACTTAAGAGAGCAACTCAGAACAAAT
>JAEZDX010000122.1 GCA_023417975.1 Bacillota bacterium | reverse complement strand
GTATTAATGGAGATATATAACAATGTACTAAAAATAGCAATAAGTGAAAATTGGGTTGAAGATGGTATAATTCCAGAAATAAAAGAAAGCATGTTTAACGAAAACACCGAAAATGTTGACGTTATAGGTACATGTGCCGCTTTGCTCCAATCATTATTAATTGAAGAATAACGCAAGAACACATATACTGTCTTTTTAATAAAGTCGCATTTCGGTGCGACTTTATATTTCTTTGATGAACCTACAAATTGAACATAATAAGCAAGAAACTGTGCTATATTCAAAATAGTTAATACCACACCTTGTATTCTAGCCCTTTTTCGCAAATGCCAAAATATGTCCATCAATATCAGAGCCATATGAAACATAGTCGCCCCAGTTTCGAAGTTTTGCTTTACTAATGCCCGTCCCACCAGCTTGTACCAATTTAAAATAGTATTCATCGGGCTCATTTACAAATACATATAGTTCGCTTCTTGGCACTCCTCTTGCATTTTTGGGATTGGGTATCTTATCTTCTAAAATTCTCATTATTCCATCCTCAGGCATTAGTCCTAAAGAAATACCCTCCAACAGTTGGAATTCAGTCATACCGGGAACGTGCAGCGTAGGCTCGCAGCTAAACACTTTTTCATAAAAAGCTTTGCTTTTCTCTTGATCTTTTACGTACAATATAAACATTATGTTATCGGTTTTGGAAATACTCATCAATTTTCTTCCTTTCGTAATATAATTATTTTGTATACCAACTCGCTTTTGATCCCTTTAGCAAACACGTACTGGTATTTTTTTATTTTACTTTCTTATTACCAATTATTAATATGTATTTTTGAATCAACAAGTACTTCTTTTTGAGGAATGATTTTTGCATTAGTAGCCTTGTATCCCAAAGGAATTATTGCTGCTACTTCAAGGCTTTGTGGAATATTGAGTATTTCTTTAACTTTAGGAGTATTTTTAGGAATGAATGTAACCCCAAAAACCTCATTTTCAGCTAAGCTTAACAAGATATTTTCTATACAGCACCATACTGAAGCTAAACAATTTAAGTCATATACCCTATTGCTATTATTAACTTGTGTTTTTGGCTTATACACAATAACTAATACTTCAGGAGCAGTTAATATCATTCTTTTTTGTTTTGGTATTGCATCTAGATACATCCCTTTTGCAAGAGCGTCATAGTTTTTAAAGCTTTGCTCTAATTCGTTAGTTATATTTTCTATCATTTCTTCTGTTTGTATTAATTCAAGACGTATGTCCTGTTCTTTTACCAAAATAAAATCCCACTCTTTAAGGTGATTATAACATGGTGCTTTCAATCCAGCCTCTAATGACGTTCTGATAACCTCAAAAGGTATTTCTTTTATAGAAAAGTCTCTAATAGTTCTTCTACGATTAATAGCTTCTGTTAATTCCATTTTTGCTACCTCCTAAAAATTGAACAAATGTTGTATTAATTATAAAAACCCAATTACTACAGCCTTTAAGAATATTGCGTTTCAACTCATTTTCTCTCTTTTCATATTACCGTTAATTTTTCCATAACAATATGGACAAATATCTCTGCATCTATGACACTTAATCTTCCAATCTCCACCATTTTCTCCGCCAAAGGCATATTCATGGCAAGCCAATTGCTTCATTTCCAGTTCTCCAAGTGCTTGTACAGGACATGCGTTAACGCATAAATTACAATCATTGCAAAAGCTATCTTCAATTAATTTATCTGCTTTCAATTCAAGCTCGGTTAAAATAACACTTAGCCAAACCATATTCCCAAATTTAGGTGTAATCAACAATGTATTCTTGCCTATAACACCTAATCCTGCCAATTGCGCACAATGCTTTGCTGATACTATATTTCTATATCTTTGAGTACTTTTATCAAATTCCGTTGGACCTATAGTTCCTGTAGGAACCGCGATTATCCCCATTTTTTCCATATCAACACAAAATTGCACTGCAATTTTATCCATTTTATCCGATAATATATTCCTAACAACTGTATATGGAACAGTTGTATTACAAGCTAATGTTCCCGCGACAAATCTATTTGCAAAAACTATTACAGATTTGCAAGCAGGTAAAACATCTTTTGGATGAAAACCTTTTGGGGCTTCCCCAAATCTGTCTATACTCGCAATGCCGCACAAATCTGCTCCCAAGTTGTATAGTCTTTCTTTTACTTCTTTTTCATTCATTTAAGCATCCCCCCTTTTTTTTAATAGTAACATTTCATTGCGACAGCTATATGTCGTAGTTTGATAAGAATTTTTTTGCTGTCTGTATCAATTCTTGTTTGTACTCTATTGGGGACACTACGGTTACTTTATCACCAAAACTTAATAATAACGCCTTCCATAATCTTTCATTTTGCGGTACATTAAGGAAAAGACGATATTCATTGTCATGAACCTGTTCTATCTTATAATCAGGAAAATATTCTTCCATCAGCTCTATTGTTTCTTTAGCAAAATGTATTTCTATAGAACTGCATGTTTGATAATATTCCTCCTCAGATTGTTTCATTAACACTTCTATATCACCATGATCTATATCAGAAATATCTTTTGTCAGTTCCAAATCTTGAATTCTCGCTACTTTACAAGTTCTGTACTCCTTGGCATCAAATGACCAACAAAACAAATACCATGCATACCATTTATAATGTATCGCTAATGGATGTACCATTTTTATCGATTCTTTTCCCTTCACATTTCTATATCGAAATATTACAATTCTATTTTCAGCTATAGCCTTTTCAAGTTTATCGTTTAACCATTGTACTGTCTGATTTTCTTTTGTAACACCAAAATCCCAGAAAATTTTTTTGCTTTTCTGCTTATCTATTATGGCATTATACTTCTTGATCAATTCTGCTAATGATTCATTTGAATACGAAGTAGCTAAACTCTCAAGCGCCTTAGTAAGGAGCTGCTGCTCTTCGGGTTTCATAATTTGACTGTTTACTTTATAGTCCGGCAAAATAGCGTATCCACCATTTTTTCCCTCGGATGAATATATTGGAATACCTGCAAGAGAAATACTAATCATATCTCTCTGTATTGTTCTTACTGATACTTTAAAATGCTCAGCTAAAGTTTTTGCTGATACACTTTCTCTATTCAGCAGAATTGTTAAAATTTCCAATAGACGATCTATTTTCACCTTTACACCTACATTTCACTATGTATTAATATTTAAAAACTATTGTTCGTACTTCTATTTTATATATTTACAACGCACAATCTTACGAAGATAAATCAATGTACAAGCAATATTATACCCTATAACTACAGTATATCAAAAAAAGAAGGGATAAACAGACCTGCAAGCTTGTAAAAGCATATTCAATATTACCAAATCCATCATTTACGAGATGTGTAAAACAAGTATTGTAACTCTATAATGTTTTTAAACAAATTTACTATGTATTGCATAATACAACTCCAAGTATTTATAAATATCCAGCTTATTCGCTATTACTATGTTTATAATGTTACATATAGTTACTTACGTTTCTAGTCCAAAAGGAGAAGGTTCTCTTTTACGCTCTCACAATAAAACCTCCCATCTGATTACTTTATCAAAGTATATCAAATGAGAGGTTATTTTACATGACGTTATTTGTTCCAGTGCTTACAAGATTTTTAGTTAAACTCTTACTCTCTATATTTCTTCTAACTGTATTCCTTCTATATAGCTTAATTTGTTAATGTCATTATCGTTGCCATTGTCTATATAGCTGAATTGCTCATGAGCTATATTAACAATCCATGGAGTTCTATCGCCTTTTAAAAAACATAAATCTTGTAAGAGTATAGGTTCCCTCCATGAGTATAGACCTTTAGAATACTTTTTTATTATTTCCTTTGTTATATCATTTAGTTTAAAGTAATATACTTTAGCATATCCACCTATTTCAGTTCCTGGCCAACTTTGTTGCTCTTTTTCCTCTACTAAAAACTCACTTAACTCGTTTAACAAACTATCTACATTTTTACTTAAATTATCTTTGTGTCGTCTTACTAGAATAAACTCATTACATATCTTTTCTGCTAAATCAATTAATTCTTCATATGCCTTATCTTTAGGTTCCGTTGAAAAAATCCACATTTTCTCATCTCCTTTAAAGCTTTGATAAATAAAATATGTCCACCTACATGTCCTTTTAAATGATAGTGGTACTTATTTTCCGGACTCCATCTGTGTATATCAGGATCATCAGGACAATCCTCAGTCCCACCTAATGTGCCCGCTAAATAAACAGCATGCATCTGCGACGCAGCATAAACATCCTTTCCAGACAAGATCCTTGTTTGCGCCTGTGTAAGTGTTAAAGGATTTTCTATATTTATCCCTCCACCTTTTTGGGTTGATGCCTCAAAGTATTCACTTTTCTGCCTTTTCGTTTTAGATAGCGGAACTGCTTTTGTCTTGGTTTTACTTTGAGTATTAGTTTTGCTTTTAATTGTTGTAACAGTTGTATATCCTCCAGAAGCAATTACACCTACAGTTGCTATGCTAGCAATTGCTTGACCTATGGAAGAAGCACTACCCAAAGAACCGCAACCACTACTACACCACTCTTCTCTTAGTGCTCGGAAGCCATTAGGATTAAAATTGTTTACACGGTCATTCTTGCAATATGCAAACATATTATGCCCAAGTAGTTCACCAGTTTGTCCTATAATACCATCCGCATTAATAAACCTGCCCCGATCTGGTGAATAATATCTTGATTGTAGGTAGTACAACCCCGTCTCTGTATCATACCTATACCCTCTATATCTGTATGGATTTTTAACTCCAATACTTGTTGTATCATTTGTTATAACCTTACCGCTTCCATCAGTTATGGATATAAGCTTTCCCCAAGAATCATAGGTATAAGAAGCAACTGCCGCTCCACTCATGTCTATTAGTCCTATTATATTATTTTGAGCATTTCTTATATAGTAATATTCTACACCATTCAGATTATGCATTTAAATATATTTGTTATCAATACCATTTGCTTTACTTCATAAAAAAGCATGAAGGTTCAGGTTTTATTCTGAATTTCCTTCATGCTATAGTTATAACTTCTTAAATACAAAATTCCATTTCCTAACGCACACTAAACTCTATACTCATTGTACCTTAATAAATCACATATCATAGGAGTCTCCAAGTAGTTGAGATAAACTTAACCATGCCTAATTTCCAAAATATACGTATTACAGCAAATTATTATCTTCATAAAATAGAATTCGGTTAACAATAAGCAAAATTGTTCCCACTACGAAAGGTATGAATTCACCAATACCAAAAAATATCCTATATTTACTTAATAAAATTGGATATAGATTCTGTACTATAGATATTATTATAAACATATAGAAAGCTAATCCAAAACTTATGAATGAAGCTAATAAAATTCTCTGCTGTTTTTTTATTGGACGTTTATATTTAAGTACAAACCAAATTAAAAGTATAGGTAATAATGTGAAAACTAAGTAATTGACTAAATTATTATCAAAATGCTTTCCTAAAACAAAACCTAAAACCGCCAAAATAGGCAATATTATTTTTCTTGAATTTGATTTCATCTAATTCCTACCTTTCAAAAGTACGTTATTTACCCAATAACAAATTCTTTACATTATCAGTAAACTTCGATGCTGCATATCCAAATACCACTGATGCTCCACCTACTACAATTATTGGAAAATCTACTGGCACAGATAAGTCGAAAAGAACTCCAGCAGCAACACCAACGCCATCAATCCCATCAGCTACATATACCGTTCCCAAGCCATCTTTACTGTATTTATTATAATTATCTCTTGCTGAAATACCGTAGGATATAGTTGATAATATACCTACACTACTACCATAACTTCTAAGTCCTCCTTTAAGCCCACCAACCGGCACTGGTGTATATTTACTACAATTGAATGTATCTCTATATACTTGTCTCCCCACGGTTCGATTTACACCAGCTGCTTTTGCTTTTTCGTTATATTGCAACCAGGTAGTACTTGTTGGAATATTATTTTTTATCCCTCTCCTATTATAGTATCTCCTACACCAGATATAACGTCAGACTTACTAGGTAATGGTATTTTAAATGTAGTCTGAGCACTATTTCCTGTGCCACAATCGACATCACAACGCATAGCCCTAAATCCACTATCATCATGCATATTAACAGGATTATTTTTGCAATAAGCAAATATGTTATGTCCTAATAGCTCTCCTATACTACCTGCTATTCCATCCGCATTAATAAACCTGCCCCACTCAGCATTATAATATCTACTCTGCAAATAATATAGTCCTGTCTCTGTATCGTACCTATACCTAAACTCCAAAGTCTTGGTATCTACCCAATTTTCACAAACCTGAAACTCATTGACATTACTGGCTTAATGGGACTAGCTACAGTACACCCTTGCTGAAACTAATGAACTTAGAACACTCCGTTTCAAAAGCTGTTGCCAAATCAGCTTAGTTTCTACAATGATTTAGAAAGTTTGTAGAATCTCATGGTTCCATTCCTGCCTGAATTTTTGAGCTTCAGGACACATAAAGGGCATAGTATGGACTGATTTAGGGCGTATACTTTGTTGATTTCACACAATTGGGGCAAAGAGGACATATCTATTTGCAAAAATCAATCTATCTATTAAAAAAGATTATACCATATTCTGAGAATAGTTTGAATCAAACTTTGCCCACTACGCCAAAACCTCTGACAACGCTAGCTCTTCACATTTCACATCTTGACTAAAACGTGTTCAAAGTCTGTCCAAGCAAAAAAGAAAGCACCCTCAACTTCATCAATTGATGGATGCCTTCTTCTATTCATAGTCCAATCAGTGCTTCTACTTCTCTTTTGTAGCCGAACCTTTTGAGGAATTCTATCATAGCTATCTGAAACATGTCCTTCTGAGAGATATTCTTTTCGGTGCTATATCATTATATACCGTCTTACCTCCCGCTGCAGAATTCTATCACTAAATTACATGTTTTTAGCAAATCATTTATAAGCATTATAATAGAATCTTTATTCATATTTATAACAAATCTTTATTTAAATTTATATTTAAAATGCTGATATACCACACTAAAAGCTATCAGGGCAATTATTAAATTAAATGCTTCTCTTGCAAGATTAAACTCACCACCTCCTCCAATAAACATTTGGACATGTATTATAATGTAACATATAATATTTACTAAGAAAATTATGATAATAAAATTTATTAAAATAGGTTTCATCGCAAACTTTCTATTCCAAGACCATGCCAGCAAATGTATAAGAAAAATCACTTCTGTAAGTAGATATATATTTTCTATTACTTTCATTTAATCCCCCTATTGCATCTAAATTTTGCAATAATATTTTTATCTATATTACCTCGTCCTAACTCCAGGCCCGGTACCAACTGTTGTCTCATTATAAATGTATTCATCTGACGGGCTGCCATAAGCATCATACAATCCACCAAATACATCAAGTGCAAGAAGAATGCCTGCCTTTCCCATAGATTTTGGTGTAATTTCTGTTGTTTCAATTTTCTGATATGCACCTTTTGAATATTCGTTTAGATCCTTAGCATAATTATAAACTCCCTTTCCTAATCCACCAATTCCAACTGCATTTAATATAGGATTAGTAATTTTTGCCGTTCCGTCATAATGTGCGACGATATTGAAACCACTATAGCCATAACTATTGAACTATTCTTTTGTTATAGTTACACCTGTAATAGTTTGAGTAGTGATCATGTTTTTTGTAGTAGTAACATTCACAGTCATTTTAATAGATACACCTGTTTGTATAACAGGACCAATATCTACATTACCGACATGTGGCACAGGAACAACTTTTTTGAGACCATCACCACTTGAAATATCTCAATCAACCCTCATTGCTCTAAATCCACTATCATCATGCATATTTACAGGATTATTTTTGCAATAAGCAAATATGTTATGTCCTAATAGCTATCCTATACTACCTGCTATTGCATCCGCATTAATAAACCTGTCCCAATCTGGTGAATAGTATCTTGATTGTAGGTAGTACAACCCCGTCTCTGTATCATACCTTTACCTGGACTCCAAAGTCTTTGTATCTATCCAATTTTCTTAAACCTAAAATTCATTGATATCACTGGTCTAGCGGCACTGGCTACAGTACACCATTGTTGCAAATCTTGTACTTAGAAATGTTCGTTTCAAAAGCTGTTGACATATCAACTTAGTTGCTACAATGATTTAGAAAACTTGTAGAATCTCATGGTTTCATTCCTATTTGTTTTTTGGAGCTTCAGGGCATAGGGTTGGCTGATTTAGGGCAGATACTTTGTTGATTTCACACAATTTGGGCAAAAGGACATATTAATTTGCAAAATTCAATCTGTTCAATAGAAAGATTATACCATATTCTGAGAAGAGTTTTCATCAAACTTTGCCCACTGCGCCCAAACCTATGACAACGCTAGGTTTTCTCATTTCACATCTTGCCCAAAATGTGTCCAAGCAAAAAAAGAAAGCATCCGTCAACTACATCAATTGATGGATGCCTTCTTCTATTCATAGTCCAATCAGTGATTCTACTTCTCGTTTGTAGCCGTACCTTTTGAGGAATTCTATAATGGCTATCAGAAACATGTCCTTCTGAAAGATATTCTTTTCGGTGCTATGTTCTTCCATCAGCTACCTCTCACTGCAGAATACTAATTATGCATCATGAATTCAGATAGGTTATTTTTGATGCCTGATGCCACTCTAGCTTCACGATGTATCTTTTATTTCTATGCAGTAAGACTGATGCTATTTTGTAGCAACTTAGAGGTAGAGATGAATTTAGAGTTAATTTATCATTGATATCTTTCAGAGAAATAAACCAATGATTTTTCCTAACTACTTTACAAATATTCATGTGTTAAGGAAGTTTTTTAGTTTCAAAAATAAAAAGCATGAAGATTCAGGTGAATCCTGAGCTTTCTTCATGCTAATTACATGCATATCAACCTTCTCTAGTTTTACATCCATATTTTATACAGATTGTTCACTTACAATATTCAGCTAGTCTATTTATTGTGTTTATTACTTAAATTGTGTTCATCTCTTTTAAGTATAAAGGGGTGTAAAAGAAAGCCAACAGGTTTCACTGTCGGCTTTACTCATGTTAAGTTAATTATTAAAGATTTCCACTACTGCTACGCGTAGTAAAATTAAATTGTAATCATATCCCTCTGCTATCTATCGTATCAATGTTATTTATTCTTACTTTTTCTTGATAGTAACTTTATAAGTATAATACTTAGACAAAGCATCAGAACAACTACATGGTCAACCTTATTTAATCTATGTGGTATAAAGTTATAATTTCTTAACTCTATTAATATAATTACACATACAATTAAAAAGATAATAATTAAATTCTTTTTCATAATATATCTCCTAATATTTAATCATCTACTCTCATCCTAATTCTTTTAGAGTAGTCTAACATATTTGAAAAATTATTATGATAAATATGTTATTTAATTTTGAAACTTAAGTATTCGAGTTCACTATAATATTTGATGTTAATGCATGCCTCTACTACTTTTTTTCATATAATTATCTATCATTTCGTCAACTGTTACTTTAGGTATACTATCCCAAAAGTCATATATCGTATTTCCTACACAGTCCCAAGCCATTAATTCACCTTGAGTTTGAGTTAACTGTGTTGCTGCTTTGTAATTTCCTGCAGTAAATAAAGCTTCTGTAGCATATTGAGTTGTACCTATTTTATTGTAATTATCAATCTCAGCTAAAAAACCTGAAATTACAAATCCAATTTCATCTCCAACCATAGCACCACCAACTAAAATTCCTACAAGAGCAGGTTGTCTACAATTTGGGTCTTTAGCAGCTTCCTTCCCATACCTATTAGCATTATTATGCAAATCATTACTCATATTGGATATTATGTCTCTTTGAACCGATTTGCTTATTGCAGATGATTTTTTCGCAGTATTACTTTTCCTAACAGGCTTCTGAACTTCTAACCATTCATCATATTGTCTTTGTTCCTCTTCATCAGCAAACATTACTCTAAAACCAGATGGGTCTTATCCATTAACAACATTATTCTTACAATATGCAAACATATTATGTCCAAGTAGTTCACCAGTTTGTCCTATAATACCATCCGCATTAATAAACCTGCCCCAATCCGGATTGTAATATCTGCTCTGCAGATAATATAGTCCTGTCTCTGTATCATACCTATACCCTCTATATCTGTATGGATTTTTTACTCCAACACTATTTTTTAGTGTTCCATCAATGGATATAAGCTTTCCCCAAGAATCATATGTGTAGGAAGCAACCATAGCTCCAGTCTTATCTATTAACCCTATTATATCACCTTGAGTATTTCTTACATAGTAGTATTCGCCATTTATAGCGGAATTTGTTGCACAAGTAAGATTCATGGACACAAGCTTCCCTGCACTGTCATAAGTATAATATATCTTATCGGTAATATTATACTCATAAGTAACTTTATCACCAACTAAATGATAATTTGTTGTAACTCCGTTTGCTCCATTTGCATCTGTTACTATCTTTTGGGTTCTTATACCGCTGTCATTATACTTGTAACTTATAGCTTTTCCATTTCCACTGATGCCCGCAAGCTGCCTTCCGTTCTGCCAAGTATAAAATATCTATTCCAAAATTCGAGGCTTTACTACCCGTTCCATATTCTTCCGAGCCAATTGATAACCATGTCTTTTTTATATTTTCTAGAAAGTCATCTTTATCCCTCATAACTTTATACACAAAAAGTCGTCTATAATTAAAAATAGTAAGGTAAGCGGTGGAACACCTTACGTTACCTAAAAAATCCAACTTCAAAATATGAAGTTGGATTTTTTAATAGAAGCCTTCTTTGGCAATTTTCTTTATGTAGTTATATTGCTTTCGTATGAGTTTTTTGAAATCAGCATCTGAAAGTTCATTGTACAGAGCAATGCCTTCTTCATATAGACATTCATATATCAATTCACAATAATCATCATCTTCACGATGCATTTTCTTATATCGCTGATCCAGTTCATAAGGAAAATCAAGAGTATAGGCAAATACATCGATTTTCCCACTAAGAAACTCCTTTGTCATATACATCATAAAATCAATATTATGGAGACTCAATGCTAGGTTCCTCCTTTGTATTTATTCTACATTCAAGCTGTACCTTATTGAAATAATTGAGCTAACTTCAACAAACTCCAGTTCATTGTCTAATTTTTTATTTTTGTTAATTTTATTGTTCCAATAATGATACTTATGCTTGCTCACTTCGTTAATTTTGCACCATTCTGAAACTGACATTCCACTCTTGTTTTTCTCCTTACTTCTCTGCTTCCAGAGAAGTAGTTCTTCAGGCATCGACCTCAAAATAAAACCTCCCATCTCTTTACTTTATTAAAAGTATAGCAAATGGGAGTTTATTTTACATGACGTTGTTTGTTCCAGCGCTTACAATTTATTCATTCGTTTTACACCATTCTTCAGTTAACATCAGCCTTTAATTCTTTCATTAATCTTCTGTTCACAAAGGAACAGATTCTCTGCTGTGGCTCTCACAATAAAACCTCCCATCTGATTACTTTACCAAAGTATAGCAAATGGGAAGTTGTTTTACATGACGGTGTTTGTTCCAGCGCTTACACATAAAATAATAAAATTAATCTGTCAGTAGCGTATCCTTTTCTTTATTTTCTCAAGCACTCATGTAAAGGACAAGACTAATTGACCTAACTTACAATATTATCAAACAGTCTAACTTCATCACAAAAAACCGTTATTGTTTTAAATTTCTCAAGAAAACTCTAATGTCTCTAGAAGTTATTTTGACTCAATAAAATTATACACGCAATTACTGGTACTGATATGAGAATACCTGCTAGCATTGCTTGTTTAATTTTTCTTCTACTCTCAGATTTAAAAGCCATGGTAATACCAGTTATTACAGTTGATAAGAGCACTATCAACCCAACTAATAACAATTTAATGCCATATAGCTTAAACAATACGTCATAGTGACTCTTAAAGACCGAGGTCAGACCAACGCAAGCTAATACAATAGCAAGCTGAAGTAGTAAAATAACTTGGCCTATTGGCTTATCCCTTTTCTTTAATATAAACGCCATTATTATAGCAAATATAACACCTATACCCATAAAGAATAACTGTATAACATCTGGTAAGTATTTAAAAGTAAATACTATAATTAACATAAAAAAAGTTAGATTATACTGAGATGAAAAGAATCTTGTAATTTTGTCCTTCAAAATTATTCCTCCTTATCTTAAATCCTCTTTGTTCCAAAAAACGTATCCTTAATAAAATTAGCGCCTGCACTTATAGCCATACCAGCTATAAAACCTGCACCCACAGCAGCGGCTCCAGTAAGCCCAACTGGTCCCCCAATAATAACCGCAGCGCCTATATCAACAGAAGTTCTTGCCTTTGCATCTCTTTGAGTATAGTGTGCATAATTGTCCCAAATACTTACTCCTGTAGATATCAGTGCCCCTACTCCTAAACCTATTGCTCCGGCTTTACTTGCAATATTTAGTGATTTAGAGACATTAGTAAATTTTCCAACATTTAAAGTTAATCCACTAGGACTTTCCATATACCAGCCTGACGAGTTCCAAGAATTACTTATTGATTTTGAAAGAGCACCTGACACACCTCCAGAAATAGCTGTGTCAACAGCGGTAGTAACTGCCTGTCCAACTGGCGTTCCGAGAAATTCATTTACTGCACATAAAAATTTATCACCACCAGATACATCAGCGTCAACCCTCATTGCTCTAAATCCAGCATCATCATGCATATTTACGGGATTATTCTTGCAATAAGCAAATATGTTATGTCCTAATAGCTCTCCTATACTACCTGCTATTGCATCCGCATTAATAAACCTGCCCCACTCCGGCGAGTAATACCTACTCTGCAAGTAATATAGTCCTGTCTCTGGATCATACCTATACCTAAACTCCAAAGTCTTGATATCTATCCAATTTTCTCAATCCTGAAACTCGTTGACATTACTGGCTTAGCGTGACTAGCTGCAGTT
>JAEZDX010000662.1 GCA_023417975.1 Bacillota bacterium | reverse complement strand
ATTCTGTGCTGTAGTTGTAACTGCCAAAGCAGGACATAAGCTTAATGCAAGTCTAAATATAGGGTTTTCATCAAATAAGCCCTTATAAAATATTTTCCACAATTCCTTCATGTCACTTTCCCTCCTTAAGCTTCATAACCGCTTCTTCCGCCTCTTTTATTCCTTTGGTCACAGCTCTTGAAGAAATAGTGGCACCGGTCAACGCCTGTATATTATCCTTATTTGAAGGATCTTTTACGACTATCATCTTGCTGGAATCTTTTCCATTAAACTGCTGTCTAAAAGAATCCTTACCGGCATTGTCCCCAAGACCGGGAGTTTCATTGTGTGATAAAATAGTAAAATCTATCTCTTTACCTTCAGGAGTTATAGCAGCCAGCAGCTTTATTACTCCACCATATCCCTTTGTTTCTATAGGAACAATATAAGCCAACATATCGCTTCCCTTATTGGCTGTATACCAACCTTCTTTACCTTCAACCTTCTTAAAGGAATCTGCATTCTTTACTAAGGTCTGCATTGCCTTATTGTTCATTTCTACTTTCTTCTGTTCTGCAACAGGATTTGTAACAAAATAAGTTACAGCTAATATTACTCCGGAGATTAAACAAGCTATAGCCAAATTAATTGCTATTTGAAAAATTCCGTACTGTTTCTCATGTATTTCCTTATGGGTTTCTTTTACTTCTGCTTGCATATTTTTACCCCCTTGCACCAAACTTCTTCGGCTGTGTAAACCTGTCTACCAAAGGAGTTATACTGTTCATCAAAAGTATTGCATAGCATACGCCTTCAGGATATCCGCCCTTCAATCTTATCAAGGACGTCAGAAGACCTGCTCCCACAGCAAATATAACTTTACCTTTTGCTGTCATAGGTATTGTAACCATATCTGTAGCCATAAAGAAGGCGCCTATTATGAGTCCTCCGGCCATCATATGAAAGATAGGATCTCCTGAAAAGTATCCGGAAGGCCCGAAAACCCAGGTCACTACCCCTACAGTGCCAATCATCAATACTGGCACAAACCAATTTATATATCCTTTATATATGAGATAAATTCCTCCAAGAATAAGTAAAACAGCACAAGTTTCTCCCAAGCTTCCGTTTCTGTTTCCTAAAAGCATATCCTTATACATTTGCGTCTTACTTCCAAAGGTAGCTATAAGCTTATCATAGCCTTGCTGCTTAAGTATGTTTAATGGTGTAGCTGAAGTTACAGCGTCAACAACCGAATTCATCTTTCTCCAGGTAGTCATAGCTACAGGCCAGGATACCATAAGGGCAGCACGTCCAATATGTGCGGGATTGAAAATATTGAATCCCAACCCTCCCATAGAGTGCTTTGCAATGGCAATAGCAATAAAGGTACCGATGACTGTCATGTAAACCGGCAAGTCAGGCGGTAAACACATAGCCAAAAGCAGACCTGTTACAACAGCACTTCCATCCTTAACAGTAATTGGTCTCTTCATAAATTTTTCAACTGCAAACTCCGTTATAACTGCGGTAACAACCGCAAAAAATATAGTTAAAAAGGCTTTTAAACCAAAATGGTATACACTAAAAACCACTGCAGGCATCAGTGCCAAATTTACAGTCCACATTATTTTTGCAGTAGTTTCCTCAGAACGTATATGTGGGGACGAAGAAACCCTTAATAAATTGTCATTTGCTTTAACTTCAACGCTCATGTCTTTACCTCCGTTATTTAGCTGCCTTAGCTGCATTTTGAGCTTTCGAATACTTAATATACTGAACAATATTTCGTTTTGCAGGACATACATATACACAGCTTCCGCATTCTATACAGTCCATAAGGTTGTATTCTTCTTTCGCTTCCTGATAAAACTTTTTCTCACTCAGTATGCTGAGCATACTTGGATTTAATCCCATAGGGCAAGCTTTAACACATTTACCGCATCTGATACATGCAGATTCTATTGAGAAATTCGATTCCTGCTTACTTAATGCTAAAATTCCTGAAGTACCTTTAATAACCGGAACCTCAGTGGAAAATTGAGCTATTCCCATCATTGGTCCGCCCATAATAACCTTATCCGGACTTTCTTTTAACCCTCCGCAATATTCCATGGCAGAAGAAAAAGTTGTCCCAACTCTAAGCAATAAATTCTTTGGTTCACTTATGGCCCCACCTGTTACTGTAGTCACCCTCTGTATTACCGGTATTCCCTTTGCTACTGCATCATAAACGGCAATGACGGTTCCCACATTTTGCACTACTACACCAACATCTGCCGGCAATCCTCCTGAGGGCACTTCAAGACCTGTGATTGCCTTAATAAGCATTTTTTCTCCACCCTGCGGATATCTTGTGGGCAATGCCATTACAGTTACTGAAGAACCGTTAAATGCCTTTTTCATAGCTTCAATAGCCTGGGGTTTATTATCTTCAATACCTACAAATCCCTTTTCTACACCTAGCACTTTCATTACAATGTTTACGCCGTTTACGATACTATCCGTATATTCCAGCATCATTCTGTAGTCTGCAGTCAAGTAAGGCTCACATTCCGCAGCATTTAATATAAATGTATTCACCTTTTTATCCGGGGGAGGTGATAATTTCACGCTAGTAGGAAATGTTGCTCCACCCATACCCACAATACCTGATTTTTTTATTATCGACTTTATTTCTTCAATACTTAATTTCTTCCAATCTCTATCAGTGGGTAATCCTTCAGCCCATTGGTCCAACCCATCGCTCTCAATAACAATTGCCAAAGCTTTTCCGAAAACTCCATGAGGATATTCGGCTACATCTACAACAGTTCCTGAAATCGAAGCATGTATTGGACTCGAAACGAAGGCTTCGCTATCTGCAATGATTTGTCCTTTCTTTACTTCATCACCTTTTTTAACCAAAGGAGTACATGGTGCACCTATGTGCTGTCTTACCGGTATTATTACTCTTTGGGGTACCGGTGGTATTTCTACAGCTTTATTTACCGTATTACCTTTATTATCCTTTGGATGTATTCCACCTTTAAATAAATTTATCATTATTCCACCTCATCTATAGATCAAGTAATTTATTTCTAAATTTAACGCCTCCGAAAAATCAGAAAATCCTTATTATCTTCGGCAATTTATTAATGTTTGCTCTCGAAGACTTCTCATATCGAATAATATATATAACAGACAATATAAAAGCAGCCGTGCCCCCTGCTATTTCTAAAGCTTGAGCATGTCCATGCATGAAATAAGAAATAAATAGACCTATCTGAACTCCCATGAATATGGCTATGAGCGGAAGTACATAAACTATAAATGCAGCTTTTAATAAACTATCCTCTCTAAGTTCAAATAATACCTTATCCCCTTTCTTAGCTCCTAACTTATTATTTACCTCAAGCACCATTGCCTTATTACCTGGACATGAACCACAGTTCTCACAATCACTGTGCCTGCCAACTTTGACCTTAGCAATTGGATTGTTTAATTCTATAACTATTCCCTCTTGTTCCTTAATCACAGCTCATCCCTCGCTTTTAATGAAATGTAGATATTTTACAATTTACGACATCAATATTATAATCCTATTGAAGATTATTTTCAAATTTGTGTAATTTTTAACACAATTCACAATACAACTATATATCTTGTTTTTATCTCTTTATCTGTACTACAACAGCGTAACATTATTTTATTTGAATTGTTATCCTACTCCATCTAGCAGTTACATTGACTTTTACTCTTTTCTTTTTTTAATCAAAAAATAAATAAAGAGCCTAAGCTACTTAACCAATAACTTAGACTCCCACTCATTTAATCATCTGTTATACATATACATGAGTAATTCGATTGTTAAAATAAATACATTGAAACCTTTACATACCCATATACTGTATATTTATACAATTTTTAAATTCACTTTTGCACTTTATTTTAAAAAATATTTTTACTAAAGTATAAAGAAGGATAATGCGATTATAAGATATACCGCTAAAAGCTGTATTCCTTCAAGCCAATTGGACTCTCCATCACCAGCAACCCTATTTGCTATCAAAACTGAAACGATTAAAGCAATCAGCTCAAATTCATTAAACACAATACTCATAGGAGTAAATATAAGACTTAAAAATATAAGTACCGGAGCAACAAACAATATTATCTGCAGGCTGGATCCTACAGCAATTTCAATTGCAACATCCATCTTATTTTTCAATGCCATAAGTACTGCGGTACTGTGCTCGGCAGCATTTCCTATTATAGGTATCAATATTATACCTACAAAGAATTTACTCAAGCCAAGACTTTCAGTCATTGGTTCAACAGCACCTACCAGAAATTCGCTTTCAAAGGCTATTATCAGTGTAGCCCCAATTAAAATTAGTATGGCTTTTTTCAATGACCATTTTGCTTTCACTTCAGAATGAGCCTCATGCTCAACGGAATATATGTCCTTATGGGTGTAAAATGAGAAATACAGGCTCAAAATATATATTATAAACATTACTATAGCAACGCCTACACTTAAACCTTCATACTTTGTATTTAATAGCTCGCTTTTCAGTGTATGTGTAAATATTGCAGGTATACTCAAGCCTATAACGGCAAAAAGCAGCATACTGGAGCTTACTTCAACAACCTTTCTATTGAACTTTTGAGTTTTGTGTTTTATTCCGCCAAAAAACATACTTGCACCAAGTACGAGGAGTATATTTCCTATAACGGAACCGGCTATTGAAGCCTTAACTACATCAAAAAGCCCTTCTTTAAGTGCAAAAAACGATATAATAAGTTCAGTTGCATTTCCAAAGGTAGCATTTAAAAAGCCTCCTACCTTTGGACCTGAATAAAAGGAAAGTTCTTCAGTAGCTTCTCCCATTATACCTGCTAAAGGAATTATGGCTAAGGCTGATAAAATAAACATCAAGGTTGGCGAAACATGTAAAAATTCACCTGCAATACTTATCGGAATAAAAATCAACATGTAATTTAATACTTTCATAAAAGACCCCCACCTATATTCATAGTAATTCATCGTGAAGCTATTATATCATATAAATTGTTGAAACATGGATATATTTCAACAATACGGAATAAAGTTTCTAAAACTATCTATTTATATCTATTGCTAGTATTAAAAATGTTTTATATAGTTATATAGACAAACAACTTCACACTTAACTTTATTAAAATGAAGATTTTTCAAAGACGCAAAGGAGAAAGCTATGGGTATTTTTTTTCATATACTTGGATATAACATACTTCCTATTATTATACTGATTGCTTTAGGTTTTATTGTGTGTAAAAAATTTAATTTGGCTATAAATACCCTAAGCAAATTGAATTTTTATATCTTTGTTCCCTGCTTTATATTCGTTAATCTGTATACAACGGAGCTGCAACTTGAAATGATAAAAGTGCTTATCTGTGCTGCAGTTCTTCTTATGATTTATAGTTTATATGGAGTATTAATAGCTAAACTGCGAGGATACGCTCCCGACATGACCAATGCTTTCAAAAATTCAGTTATGTTTAATAACTCAGGTAATATAGGACTATCTCTAATTACCTTGGTATTTAGCAGTACTCCCTTTGTTATTAATGGGAAGACTCCTTATTTAGATACGGCAGTTTCAGCTCAAATTATGATTTTGATGCTTCAAAATATATCTACCAATACGCTGGGCTTTTACAATGCATCGCGAGCTAATACCTCGCTTAAAAAATGCTTGCAGAAGATTTTTTCTATGCCTACAATTTATGCAGTACCTCTTGCTCTTATTCTGAAGCTGTTTCCCTTTGATTTTTCAGCTCTTCCCGGTTGGCCTGCTTTAGTATATATTAAGAACGGTTTGGTTCCTATGGCATTATTAACTCTCGGTGTTCAACTTGCAAAAACAACCTTTGACTGGGCAAATAAAGAAGTATATATTTCCGTATTTGTGCGACTTATTCTGGGTCCTATAACTGCTATAATATTCATAGTACTTTTCGGATTTAACGGTGCTGTGGCACAGACTATATTAATTGCATATTCCGTGCCCACAGCTGTAAATACCGCGCTGATTGCAGTTGAATGCGACAGCTGTCAAGATTTTGCCGCTCAAGCTGTTATGCTTTCAACTTTACTGAGCACCTTTACCTTGACTCTTGCAATTTATATGGCAAGAATGATTTTTCCTGTTTAGCACGTATAGAAAAAAGTCCGGTCATACCGGACTTTTTTCTATAAGCTCTGAATTTTAGAAATCTCCTGCTCCAATTCCACAATACGCTTATTCATTATTGGATGAAGAACGTAGGGTGCAATTTCACTTAACGGCTTTAATACAAAAAGCCGCTCATGCATTCTTGGGTGAGGGATAACAATTTTCTCATCGAAAGTTATAATATCATCGTATAAAAGCACATCCAGATCAATTGTTCTTGGTCCCCATTTAATAATTCTTTCTCTTTTAAGCTCTTTTTCTATATCTAACAGAAACATTACAAGCTCCTCTGGGTTATAAAGCGTTTTTACTTCAGCAGCACAATTTAGAAAATCATCTTGCTGGGTATAGCCCACAGGCTTTGTAGAATATTTGTCCGATACCTTTACCACTCTACACATACCATTATTCATACTTTCAATAGCCGTATTAAGATTTTCTTCCCTGTCTCCTATATTTGATCCCAATCCAATATAGGCTCTATGCCAGCTTCTTTCAATTTCTATGGCAGCATAGCTTAGAGGCTTTCCAATAGGAGCCCAAGGCTTTTTTACTAAAAGCTTTACTCCCTCTACCTTATCATAATTGCATAATATGTATTCAGCCAATTCCTCTGCACTTTTTTCAATGAGATCATACTTTTCTTTTGTAAACTCCCTCTCAATATTATGGCACAATTCCGCATAATTCACAGTTTTACTCAAATCATCCGTCATACCTGCTTCTCTTAGGTTAATATTGAGTTCAACTGAAATCAAAAATCTTTGTCCCATACTTTTCTCTTCCTGATTAACACCATGAAAAGCATAAACCTCCAGGTCCTTAATATACATCTTATCCATTTGCTTGCCTCCTAGGTCCATTATCTCCTGACAATAGCATCTGTCATAGCAGCTGCCCTTTTATTTTCTTTAATATCATGCACACGTACAAAATCACATTTTTTCATAATTCCAACAACAGTGGTGGCAACAGTTCCTTCTACTCTTTCTTCAGGAGGTAAATTCAAGGTGTTCCCAATGACGGATTTTCTCGATGTACCAAGCAGCACCGGATATCCCAAGCTATAAATCCTTTCAAGCTCATTCATTACTCTGAGGTTTTGTTCATAATCCTTGGCAAATCCAATACCGGGATCCAATATTATCTTATCCTCCCCCACCCCTGCATTAAGTGCTATATTGATACTTTCCTTCAAATCTTCAATTAAATCTGTCATAAGCTCGTTATAGTCATTTCTTTCTCTATTATGCATTAAGCAGCAGGCTGCTCCAAACTTAGCAGCAACTTCAGCAATTTTGGGTTCTTTTTTGAATCCCCAAACATCATTTACAAGAGCTGCTCCTTCACACAGTGCAGCCTCTGCTACCTTTGCCTTATATGTATCTATAGAAATAGGAACATTGATTTCTTTTTTCAAAGCTCTTATAATCGGTATTACTCGATCCAACTCTTCCCTTTCGCCAACGGGAGTGTGGTTCGGTCTTGTGGATTCACCGCCTATATCTATAATATCGGCTCCCTGAGCTTCCATTTCCTTAGCATGAACTATTGCCTTTTCAAGATTTACATATCTGCCCCCATCAGAAAAGGAATCCGGAGTAACATTTAAAATACCCATTATATATGTCTTTTTCCCTAAGTCGAACTTTTTATCTCCAATATTAATAAACTTACTCATATATATTCCTCACTACATAATTATTCTAATAATTTATCTTATAGTTTTTCTTTTCCTCCGCCCAGTTACAGCCTTTGACTGCAGTGCAACTAAAACAATTTCTTGATTTTTTATCCGCATAGTAAATTATCTCCTGCAATTTGCTTGTCTTTCCTTCTATGCTTCTATGTGTGATTATAGCATTTCTAATATCAACAATTTCTTCTGCTTCAAAATTTGACTGCTTCAAAATTTCCTCTGCAAGCTCAGCACTGGCTAAATCATGAGGTGTTCCGTCCGCATACTGCTTCCACCTTCCTATATCATGCAAAAGAGCAGCGGCATATATTATATCTTTTCGGAGCTTTAACTCTTTTTCAAAATTAACTATATATGCTATTCTTGCCACAGACAAAAAATGTTCTATGTCATGATGGCAAAACTTTCTTTGCTTCTCATACTTTAGATTATTAATTAAACTCTCTTTATATATTTCATTAGAGAGTATCAAATTTATTCTTTCATTTTCTTTAATCATAGCTTCTCTGTTCCTCTAATCGCCAATTAATTGCAAAATTTCTTTTCTTATTTCTTTGTCCTCAGCAATACTTCCTCGCGCAGCCATAGTTTTTGTCTTACTGCCTTGCTTTTTTATGCCCCTCATATTCATACACAGATGCTCTGCTTCAACTACAACCAATACACCCTCCGGCTCAAGGCTTTTTATTAATGCTTCTGCAATATCGGAAGTCATGCGCTCTTGAAGTTGTGGCCTTTTTGCAAACACGTCCACTGTTCTTGCAAGCTTGCTCAATCCAACGACCTTTCCCGTTGGAATATATGCAATGTGGACCTTGCCATAGAATGGAAGAAAGTGATGTTCACACATTGAATAAAATGGAATATCCTTCTCTATTACAATATCACTGTTATCTACAGTAAAAATCTTAGATAGATGAACTCTGGCATCCTCTTTCAGTCCCAAGAATATTTCCTCATACATTCGAGCAATTCTATCCGGCGTATCTACAAGCCCTTCTCTGTTTGGATCTTCCCCAATAGCTTCTATTATCATCTTAACCGCTTCTCTTATTTTAGCCTGATCAACCATTTTATCTGATAACCTCTTTTTCATATAGTATTAAACATAATCAACTAAAGTATTTTTATATTTCATAATTATATCAAACTATTTCGAATATTAACAGTAAATTGACCGGAGAAATTAGGCATAATATTAATAGGCACTTATTACTTTATATAGCATTATAGTTTGCTTATATTGTGTATTTCCTTTATCATAAAGATGTGTAAGTTTAAAGCTTAAACATTAGCAATGTAAACTCACACATCTATAATAATTATAAATTATTCTAAACATATAATTTGGAGTGATACAATGTATGGATATACGTCAACTTAAATACTTTCTTACTATCGCCGAAGAGGAACAAATAACAGGAGCAGCAAAAAAACTCCATATCGCACAGCCTCCGCTGAGTCAGCAGTTAATGCTTTTAGAGAAAGAATTAAATTTAAAACTGGTTGAAAGAGGCCCTAGAAAAATACATCTTACAGAAGCGGGAAAAATACTACGTAATAAAGCTGAGCAAATATTGGAATTGACAGAGTCTACAATAAAGGAATTAAAGGACATTGAGCATGGGAACAGAGGAACTTTGTCTATTGGTGCAGTTTCATCTTCAGGAGCAGCTTTATTTCCTGAGCTAATAGGCAGTTTCAGCGAAAAATATCCGGGAATAAATTATGAGGTATGGGAAGGAAACACTTACAGAATATTAGAAATACTGAACAGCGGCCTTATAGAGG
>JAEZDX010000661.1 GCA_023417975.1 Bacillota bacterium | reverse complement strand
CTAACGATACTGCATTCGATAAATTAAAGAAGTCTGATTTTCACGTTATGGCTGTAGGAAAAATATAAGATATTTTCTCAGGAAAGGGCATAACAGAGGCTGTACACACTAAAGATAACATGGATGGCGTAGATAAGACACTGGAGTATATGAAGGAAGCTAAAAATGGACTTATTTTCACTAATTTGGTGGACTTTGATATGAAGTGGGGACATAGAAATGATTATAAGGCATATGGAAAGGGACTGGAGGAGTTCGATGCAAGGCTGCCAGAAATATTGTCAGCCATGAAAGATACTGATATAATGTTTATTACTGCGGATCATGGCTGTGATCCTACAACTCCGGGAACTGACCATACAAGAGAATATGTTCCCTTTATAGCCTATGGGAAACCTTTAAAAAGCGGAGTAAATTTAGGAACAAGATTAACTTTTTCAGATATGGGTCAGACCTTGACAGATATATTTGAAACAGAGAAAATCAAAAATGGACACAGCTTTTTCAATGAAATAATCAAATAATTATGCAATTATAGGGTAAGAGCTTCTTGATGCTATGAGAAGAAGGCTCTTACCAAAGTATAAAATTTCAAGGAGGATTTATAATGAGCGTACATATTGGAGCAAAAGAAGGTCAAATTGCAGAGAGTATACTTCTTCCCGGAGATCCTCTCAGAGCAAAGTTTATTGCTGAGACTTTTCTTAAGGATGTTGAATGTTATAACGAAATAAGAGGTATGTATGGATTTACAGGAAACTATAAGGGAAAAAGAGTGTCGGTACAGGGAACCGGAATGGGAATGCCGTCTATATCTATATATGCCAATGAATTAATTCAATCATATGGGGTAAAAAACCTCATAAGAGTGGGAACCTGTGGATCTTATCGGGAGGATGTTAAGGTAAGAGATGTAATTTTAGCTATGTCTGCATCTACGGATTCAAATATAAACAAGCTAAGATTTCATGGTATGGATTATGCGCCTACTGCAAGCTTCAAGCTTTTAAAGAAAGCTTATGACTTAAGTGTGGAAAAGGGCATAAGTCCTAAGGTTGGAAACATACTTAGCTCCGATACTTTCTATGGTGATGAGCCTGACAGCTGGAAGCTATGGCCTAAGTTCGGAGTAATGGCCGTTGAAATGGAAGCCGCTGCGCTCTATACTTTAGCAGCTAAATTTGGTGTGGATGCACTTGGCATAATGACTGTAAGCGACCACCTTGTAACAGGAGAACTTACAACTGCAGAGGAAAGACAGACTACCTTTACAAATATGATTGAGATTGCTCTTGACACAGTAGTTACATTATAGTGATGAAGGCAGGTACTTTAAATAAGTACCTGCCTTTGTTTGATTATTTATGTTTTAAAGATGACAAGAAATCTACATATGCTTGCAGATATTCATTCTGCTTTTTTAAATTGTCTGTTTGTTTATCCATTAAGTCGATAATATTATCATAAATAGATAATGCTTGCGCATAGTTGTCTTTCTGTAAAGAAACGGCAGCTAAACGTATATCTTTCGTGATTAATTTTTCTGTGATTATAACATTTTCCGCTAATTTGCCAAGCTGTGCTTCCATTCTTTCAGTTTTTTTTGCGTCTTCTTCTGAAGGATGAACCGAAGACCCGAAGGTTATGAGATATAAATCTGCAGCTCTTTTAGCTTTATTATTTATTTCTGCTTGTATCTTTCGATTACTTTTTACTTTCTCACTGATAAATTCCTTTTTTTCCTTCAGCTGAGCATCAAAAGGAGAACTTGGAGCAGCATATATTGTTCCGGCATTAGTTATTTTTACCGGAAGCATAAATATAAAAGTTAATAGGAGTAAGGGTATAAGTTTTTTCATAGTATTCACCTCATTACTATGTTTCCAATAAAAATTCATAATATGCTGGTATAAGGCTTCTAAACACTGTAATTAATCACACTAATGGAAAGTTTTTTAAATTGCTTATCTATAAAAAGTAAATTATAGTATTTTTTCAATCTCTGACGAAGGCAGGGGTTTAGAAAACAAGTAACCTTGAATTTTATCACAATGATTACATTCAAGATATTCAAGCTGATAGTTGGATTCGACGCCCTCAGCCACTATGGTCAGGCCTATCTTATGGCCTAAGTCTATAATGGAATCTGTAAGAGAGGTTTCGCATTCAGAACCGGATATATCATCAATAAACATTTTGTCTATTTTTAATGTGCTGATAGGTATTGTCCTTAAGTATGCTAAAGAAGAATATCCCGTCCCGAAATCGTCAAGAGCAATACTTATTCCTTTCTCACGTAAAAGCTTAAGCTTATCCACAATCAACTCAGGTGAATCCATTATTACAGACTCTGTTATCTCAAGCTCTAACAAAGCCGGAGATAATCCTGTATCCAGCAATACCTTTTCTAGTATATCTGTAAAATTATCTTGTAAAAGCTGTATTACGGAAATATTAACAGAGATTTTGTATTCGGAGGACTTTAGCTTATTTATGGCTTGAATAAACTTACAGGAAGTCCTTAATATCCATTCTCCAAGAGGTATGATAAAGCCGGTCTCTTCTGCTATATTGATGAAGTTTTCGGGAGAAACCAAGCCAAGGTCAGGGTTTTGCCACCGTACTAAAGCTTCAAAACCGTCTATAGTTTTGCTTTTTACATTTATTTGAGGTTGATTATATACAATAAACTCGTTATTCTCTAAACCGGCTTTTAAATGTTTCTCAATATTAACGCGAGCGAATATTTCATCACTTATTATACTATTATAAAAGCAAAAGCCGTTTTTCCCGTTTTCTTTTACCTTATACATTGCTATGTCGGAGCATCTCAATAGTGTGTCTACATTATTTCCATCAACAGGGAATAACGATATACCGATGCTTAAGCTAGTACTTATTATGTTTCCGTCAATATTAAAAGGTTCATTAAAAGCTTTAATTATATTAGTAACATATGTTTCTACTTGAGCCTTATTATTAACATTTTTCAAATAAAGAATAAATTCATCTCCACCTAATCTGAAAAGCAAGCAGTTTTCGTGTGCATATGAGAGTAAACGCATTGACAATTCCAAGAGAAGACTATCTCCCATGGAATGTCCCATGGTATCATTAACAAATTTAAAATTATCTGTATCAATAAATAACATAGCTTCCATAGAAGACGGATTCTTTAATTCTGTCAAATGAGTATCAATTTGGTTGTATAGATCCAATCTGTTGCTCAGTCCGGTTAGGGAGTCGTGGAAGGCAACATATTTAAGTTCTTCTTGATAGGCTTCTATCTCCGTCATATCCATATTTGTTCCTGTAATTCTGTAAGGTTTTTTATCCGAATCAAATTGTGCTCTTCCCTTACAGCGAAAACATATGTATTCATTATTTTTCTTTTTTATCTTGAAATCGCACTCAAAGCCATAGGTCAGGTGTTCAACATGATAGCCTGCGGAACTATATAAAGCAGTAACATCATCAGGATGGAAAAGATTAAGCCAAAAATCCAAGGTATACTCACATTCTTCAGGAATATATCCGAGTAGTTCATACCATTTATCGGATATGAATATTTTGTTTTTTCTCAAATCATAATCCCAAAAAACATCGTTTGAGGCTTCCAGAACGAGTCTATACCTCTCTTCACTTTCAGAAAGTATTCCTTGTGTACAATTAAGTTCATCATATTGTGCTCTTATCTCCTCATCAGTAGCTGCCAATTCTTCATAGAGTTGAGTGAGCTCCTCATGATCTTCTTCTATTTCTATTTTCATACTTCTAATCCTATGAATGTAGGTTATTAAAGCTATAATAAAGACAGTTAAAACTATTAAGATGGATAGTGATGAGAAAACAAGCGGTTTATAGGCTTCAATAAAAGAAAAGGGTTTATTCACAATTTCAACGCCGGTCGGTACTTTGGAGAGAGAAATTTGAAATTTTGTTAATTGGTTATAATCCAATACAGCCTTAGATACTTTATCTGCAGAAATAGGAATGGAGTTAATATTTTCTCCTTGAAGAACTCGCAAAGCTAAGGAGGCTGCAGCTTTTCCTTCCAACTTACCACTGGACATATACCCGCCGATAGAACCGTTACCTATAGCAAAATCGTATAAATGATAAATGGGTACACTGCTGTTAATGCTAAGCAGCTTACAAAATTCCAAATTGTCTATAATATTATTCTCTGAATCCATAGAATAGGTGGTGAGTAAGATTATACTGTCATTATTAAGAGATTTAGCATCCATCAATATTTCTTTATAGGTTTTATTATTTAAAGGTACAATATTCATTGAGGGGTCTACAGCTCTAATTTCATTTACAGCTGCGTTACCGGCCGATAAGCCGCTTTCTGTGTTATCGTAAATGAGATAAACCTTTTTTAGAGAGCTGTTTAGAGATTTAGCAAGCTTTATTGTGTTTTTAGTATCTGTTTGCTCTAAAACTCCTGTTAATCTGTCGTATCTTGGTGCTATTTTTATAAAACTTTCATCATTCACTCCTGAGAATATAATTGGAGCATTGGAAAGTATATCAGAACGGTTTTTTAAGGCAAAGTCAAGGGCGGCATCATCTGTAGCGATAACAAGATCTAGTTTTTTGTTGGAATATTTTAGTTTGAGGTTTGAGTATATATTTTCAAGATTTTCAGATGTAGGATAACGTTTCCAGTCCATGTACTCAACATAAATATCTGTCTTCATATCGTCAGCTTTTATCATGGATATAATACCGTCGGTTTGATCATCAGTCCAAGGGAATCCCTTTTGATAGGAATTCAAAATCAATATGTTTTTATAGGTTGGTGTATCGTCTGCAAATGCCGGAACGAATGAAACCAAAGAAAATAGAAATGTAGAAAAAACTAATAAAAGAACAGAATAAAGTTTTTTAATTTTACAATGCATTTTTACACCTCATATATGAATTGGTAGGTTGAGTATTAAGCAACATTATATTCCATTACTAAACAAATTATAACATTAAATGCTATAATTAAGCTATATAAAAAGTAAGGATGATGATAGGATGATGATTAAAAAGGGAAAAAAACAAATTGCTATTATAGCTCTTACACCGGGCATTATAATTTTTAATTACATAATAAAGAAGTTTCCGAATTTTATTGAGAAATATTACTCCATAGGCATAAACAAACCGGTGAGACAGGTTCTGAGCTTTATAACAGGGATATGTCCCTTTTCTGTTGCAGAGCTTCTGTTCATAGTATTGATCATAAGTTTAATAAGCACAGTGTTTTCAATTTTTGCGGGGCTAAGAAAGAAAAAGTTTATTTCCAGACTATTAAATTTGGGGGTGTACTTATCGGTACTATATATATTGTTTATGTTGGCTTGGGGCTTTAATTATAATAGATTATCCTTTGACAAGATTGCAGGCATAAAGATAGAAAAGTCTTCAAAGCAAGATTTGTATGCACTGTGCTCAAGTTTAGTACAAAGGGCCAATGAATTAAGAGAAAAGGTTTTAGAAAATAATGAGGGAATTATGTATATACCTGGCGGTTATAAGGATGTCTTTAATCGAGCACAGCAAGGGTATGATAAGGCAGCAGTGTTGTATAAAGAATTGTCGGGTAAGTATGGTAGACCAAAGCCCGTATTTTTATCAGAGCCAATGTGTTATACAGGTATTACAGGTATATATATGCCTTATACCGGAGAAGCCAATGTGAACATAAAAGTAAGGGATTATATGCTGCCATGCACTACTGCACATGAAATGGCACATCAAAGGGGTTTTGCCAGAGAGGATGAAGCAAATTACATAGCTTATATA
>JAEZDX010000580.1 GCA_023417975.1 Bacillota bacterium | reverse complement strand
CATTGGCATATATCGATAATCTGGTGGATAAAGGAGTATTGGGAGAACTTAAAAGCAGACTGCAAAGGATAAAGGTAGATGCTATTCTGGAAAGCGGTTATATTGAAGAATATATAACAGATGAACCTTATTCACTGTTTCCGCTTATAGAACATACTGAAAGACCAGATAAAGCGTCGGCAGCAATTTTGGAGGGCAGAATTGCAGTACTTGTAGATAATACTCCTTTTGTACTATTAGTACCGACTATATTTTGGCAATATATTCAAGCAGTAGGAGATTACACGGATAACTTTTTTCTTGGTACTTTTATGAGAATACTAAGATTAATTGCGTTATTCTTATCCTTAACAGCTTCCTCCTTTTATGTAATGCTTGTAGCCTTTCACCAAGAGATGCTGCCAACAGCTCTTGCATTAAGAGTAGCTGCAGGCCGTGAAGGAGTACCTTTCCCGGCAGTAATGGAAGCTATAATAATGGAATTAATGTTTGAAATAATGCGAGAAGCAGGACTCAGATTACCGAAGCCTGTAGGTCAGGCTGTAAGCATCGTTGGAACCTTGGTTATCGGTGAAGCAGCTGTAAATGCAGGGATAGTCGGCCCAACGCTTGTAATAGCAATAGCGGCTTCAGGCATAACTTCCTTTGCAATTCCAGCTTATAACACTTCCTTCACCTTAAGGCTGGCAAAGTTTCCGCTCATAATTTTATCAGGCAGCTTTGGAATTCTAGGATTTCTTGCAGGTACTATAGCCTTAACTATGAACCTGCTTTCCCTGAGATCCTTTGGTGCTCCATTTTTATCTCCAATAAGTCCTTATAGAAAATTAGGAAATAAGGATATATTTATAAGAGTACCGTGGTGGAAGATGGGAAAAAGGCCTCAAATGACAAAGAGTGAAAATGTGAGAAGACAGGAGGAAAATTTAAAGCCAAAGCCTCCTGAAACATAACACAAATAGGATGTGACTGTATGAGAAAGTATGCAATATTATTTTTGGCTTTATTGACCAGCATATATCTTACTGGGTGCTGGGATACTAGAGAAATAAATGAATTGGGTCTTGTAATGGCTGTTGGTGTAGATAAATCGGAAAGTGAAGAAGGGGGCTACAGAGTATCCGTACAGATTGCAAAGCCTTCTGAAGCAGCAGGAGGCACTGCAGGCGGAGGAGGTGGGTCGGCTGTGTGGATAGGCGCTGCTGACGGTAAAACCGTATTTGATGCTATACGAAATATAGCTAAGTTTTCCTCAAGAAGGGTAATGTGGGCGCATAATAATGTAATTGTAATCGGAGAAAAATTGGCTCGGGAAGGAATAACCCCGGTTGTGGATTTTTTTACACATAACCCTGAACTACGAATGAAAACCTGGGTAGCTGTAACAAGAGGAACAGCAGAAAGTATTGTGGCTGTCAATACAGGAATCGAAAAGATACCTGCCATTTCAATATCCAGACTTTATTTATATAGTGAATTACCTGCCAAAAGCATTAAGACGGATATGGTAACTGTATTTAGAGATTATAAAAGTGATACAATTCAACCCGTACTTTCTGTACTAAGGTTGATTACGCCTGAAAAAAGCGGAACCGGAAGTAGTCAAGTTGAGCTTGAAGGCGGTGCAATATTCAAAGAAGATAAGTTAATCGGATATTTGTCCCCGGATGATGCCAGAGGTATAGCTTGGCTGAGAGGGCAGCTAGGTGATTCTATTGTAACTGTTTCTATTCCAGGTATGCAAGAAAAGAGAATTTCAGTTGAGTTAAAAGGAATAAATGTAGACATAGAACCTGAATATGATGGAGAAAGAGCTAAATTTAACATAACCCTAAAAGGTGATGGCAGCATAGTGGAACAGGATTACCCAAAGGAAATGAAGATTGAACAGTTTAAAGCTGAAGTACAAAAGGCAGTGAATGAACGCGTAAAGAGAGAAGTTGAAGTAGCAGTTGATAAGGTGCAAACAGAATATAATGTTGATATTATAGGACTTGGAAGAAGATTTCACATTAAATATAAAAGTTTGTGGAACAGTGGATTGTCAAAGAAATGGACAGAGCTTTATAGCAGTGCTTCTATAAATGTGAATTGCAAAGTGAATATTACAAACAGTAGTTTATTCCAAGTGCCCATATATGAAGAAAATATACAAGGAGAGGGAGAGCAATGAAAGCAAAGATAGACAGATTACAATATTTTTTTATGCTTCCGAACCTAGTATATGGAAAGGCTATTGGGATTACAGCAGGTATAGTTGCTAGGGCTGTTGGAGGAGATGCATGGATTTCCATGACTATAGCTTTTTTAGTAGGAACTATATGTGTCTTGGCTATATCTTTTTTGTGCAGTAAATTTCCGGAGCAGACTATCATTGAATACAGTGACGAAATATTAGGAAGAGGAATAAGCAAGATACTTGGGGGCGTATTAGCCATATACTTTGGAGTAGCTTTCTCTTCTTCTGTAAATGTAATAACTCTTCATTTGAAGGAGTATTTACTTCCCCAAACTCCTTTCATAGTGTTGTGCATTGTGTACGGCCTTCTTTGTGTGTATGGAGTTATGCTTGGAGTTGAAGTAGTAATAAGATTTTCTATGTTTGGTTTTGTCATGACACTTTTAATAAATCTGACAATGACTTTAGGAACTATAAGGGACTTCCGATTCATCAATTTACAGCCATTTTTTGATCAGGGAATAATTAATGATGCAAAAGCAAGTATATATGCTTTTAGTGATGTAGCAATGCTTATACTTGCTGTAGGTATGATATTCCCCATGCTGCAGACGAAGAAAAAAGCCGGATTGGTATCTTTATGTTCTATGTTTGCTACAATGCTTGTAGTAATAGTATGGCCTATATTTGAAACAGCAGTTTTAGGTGCAGATGTTATGAAGCAATTTGTTGTAGATTGCATGCAGCAGGTTAGAAGTGCAGAGCTTACAAGGTATTTTCCAAGATATGAATTAATAATGGTAAGTTTTTTTGTGTGGGGGGTAGTGGTTCAATCCACTGTTATGCTCTATTGCTCTGTATATTGCATAAAGCAAGTTTCTGGGATAAAAGAAAATTGGAAGATTATAATTCCAATATCCGTAATATTTGTATGTGTTGCTTATCTTACTGGACATGACCATAATAAGTTTATAGGATTCATGTATAAACCTTGGTCCCAAAT
>JAEZDX010000544.1 GCA_023417975.1 Bacillota bacterium | reverse complement strand
GAGTTCCGAGGTTATCATTGTCATTATGATAATGCGAGGAAACGTCCGCACGTTTGCCGACTACACGTGCTTCCACCGTAAGGACAGGCTGAGAATTGTTATACTTCCATCTTTTCGCGGATTTAGCTGCATTGAAAATAACTACTAAAAAAACAATTGCAAAAGTAAGAAACATTAGTATTGGAACTATAGTAAACATAAAATCCCCAAAAGCAAAAGATGCATCCATATAAGATCTCCTTTCAGTATAGAATAATATACAATATGTGGAATAAAATGTAATATAAAACTTATTTTGAAAGGTCTTTATACTTATATTCTAAAAGAAATTGATGCTACTTACAACTTATTTTTTATAAACTATCAAAAAAATTGATATAATGGATAAAAATAAAAATTTTGTAATATATAATCTATGAAAATATAATCGGTAAATATATAATTTAAATATATTATAATTACGGAGTGATTGCTATGTTGTATCGGAAATTCGGCTGCACCGGGTGGAGAATGTCTGCTATAGGCATAGGCTGCCGCAGTGTTGCTAAACAATGGGGAAAGATATCTGAAGGTATGTCGGAAGAGATTATCAAGGCAGCATATAAAAGCGGAATAAATCTTTTTGATGCAACAGAAGTCTGCGGCGATAAGGAGGGCATCAATGAAGTCAGGCTTGGTAGGGCTTTGAAAGGAATAAGGGACAAGGTTTTTATTGCTGCAAAAGTAAACTTGACAGAAGAAAGTAATGATGGCATAAACATTCAGAATGACGGATTTATTAGGGGAAATTTTGAAAGGTCCGCCTCAAGACTAAACACGGATTATATCGATATACTGCTTTACGACAGCGGTAATGGAACAATTACGGAGAGTCATGTTGCTGAGTTAAAGGATCTAAAAAGTAAGGGATACATAAGAGAATATGGAATTTCTACCTCAAGTATTGCGGAGTTGAGCAGGTTTTATGAAATGAGTGAAGGAGGTTGCAGCGTTGTACAACTGGAATATTCTTTGCTTAACAGAGATGCTGAGAACAATTTGCTTCCCTATTGCAAAGAGAAAAATTTAGCTGTAATGGCTAAAGGAGTTCTTTACAAGGGGGTATTGTCTGGGAAGTTTAACAAGAACAGCGTATTTAGTGATCCCGTAAGGAAGGCGTGGAATATAGATGGGCAGGAAAGAGCCGGCTTTGAGCAGCAGCTGGACAATATTAATAAAATAAGAGGAGTGCTGGAGGATGCTAGTGATATGAGTACCACTGCATTACGGTATGTAATTTCACATGAAGCTGAACCCGTGGCCATTCCGGGAGTTACTTGCCTGGAACAGGTATTAAAAAATGCAAGAGCAGGTCTTAGGCTTTTGAGTAAGGAAGAGTTAAAATTACTGAGGAATACGGTATAAAGGAAATACGATTTGAAGGCTAATACAGGTGTATTGGCCTTCAATTTTTTTATCACAGCTGCAGTTAATTATCCACAGCAAGCAGGCGGGAAAAGAAATATACTGTGGATAATTTGTTTACGTGGTAGCAATTTGTTGACTTTGGGAAAAAGTTTTCCTATAATTGAGGTAAGAGGTGTAAAAAATGGATGTAACAATAAAAGATGTGGCCAGAATTGCAGATGTCTCAATTGCAACTGTTTCCAGAGTTCTCAATGGTACTAAAGCAGTAAGTCCAGAAGTGACCGAAAGGGTGCTTGCGGTCATAGAGCAGACCGGTTTCAAGAGAAATGCGGCGGCAAGAAGCCTTGTAATGAAAAAAAGCCATATGATAGGTGTAATTATTACCGATATATCAAATATGTATTTTGGTGAGCTTGTAAAAGGAATAGATGCCATGGCTCATTATTACAACTACAATATTATTCTAACTAACTCCAATCGGGAAGAAAAAAGAGAAGCCGAATTCATAAACATACTTATGGAAAAAGGAGTGGACGGAATAATTTTCACAGCAAATAAGAGAGTGAAGGAAGATGTTGAAGAGCTTATAGCGGGCAGCAGCATACCTTTCATTTCTCTAAATACGGGAAGCAAAAATGCAGTGAATGTGAGGGTGGATAATTTCAAAGAGAGCTACGAAGCTACAAAATACATCATAAATTTAGGTCATAAAAATATAGGTCATATAAGCGGCAGCTCCGATGATGCTGTCAGTTTATTGAGAACGGAAGGCTATAAACAGGCACTAAAGGATAGTGGCATACAGTTCAAACCAAGCTGGATCAGTGAAGGAAGCTTCAGCTTTAAAAGCGGCTATGAGGCAATGGAGAAAATGCTGCTGTATAATAAGGAACTCACTGCGGTATTTTCCGCCAGTGACGAGATGGCCTTCGGTGCTATAACCTGCATACAGGATAGGGGAATGAAGGTGCCGGAGGATATTTCAATAATGGGTTTTGACAATATTCAATACACTGAATATGTGAGACCGAAATTGACAACAGTAAGGCAGCCCATAAGAGAGATTGGAGAAGTCTCGGTAAAGACTTTGATAAGGCTTATAAATGGTGAAACTATTGAAGAGCGGAACATTTATCTAGGCGGAGGCATAGTTATAAGAGACAGCGTAAGACAGATTTAATGTTAATTAAGTCTGTTTTTTTATTTTTTGCATATAAAGAGTGGATTATATATGGAAATAGCAATAAACTGGGTAATCGGTTACCTAATTTATTATTGTATGAAGTGCTACAAACTTTCTGAGGTCTATATACAAGCATATAATAGTAATTCATACATATTTATTTGGAAGATACTATAAAAAATGTGAAATAAATATTGCTACACTATTGACATTTTGTTACAGAGGATGGTATTATTAGGATGTAAGGGGAAATCGTTTTCCTAAGTTCAAATGAGGGGGACAAGTTATTATGAAAACAAAAAAGGTACTTGGACTTGTTATGACAGCGCTGATTATGGCTACAACTGTTATAGGTTGCGGAAATAAGGAAGAAACAAAGCCTACTGATAATCAGCAGGGCTCGGGAGAAGTAAAAATAGTTTATGCAAGAGGAAAAGATACAACGCCTGCAAATGCAAAGCTTATAGAAAAATTTAATGAGCAGCACAAGGGCAAAATTAAGGTTGAAGCTGTTGAAATGCCTTCCGATACAGGTAAGCAGCATGATCAGTATGTAACCGTTTTTAATGCCAAAGGTACCGATTACGATGTGTTTGATGCAGACGTTATTTGGCCTGCAGAATTTGCACAGGCCGGATATGCCTTACCTTTGGACCAGTTTGTAGAGAAGGATAATATTAACTTAAAAGATTACATGCAGGGGCCAGTACAGGCTGTTACCTTCAAAGGTCAGCTTTGGGGTATGCCTAAGTTTATTGATGCAGGTATACTTTTTTACAGAAAAGATGTAATCGATAAAGCTCCGGCAACTTGGGAAGATCTTATAAAAGCTGCACAAGCTTCAAAGGGAAAGACGGAGTTTGGTTATGTGGCACAGGCAAAGCAGTATGAAGGACTTGTATGTAATGCTGTAGAGTTCATATCCGCATACGGTGGAGCAGTTGTTGACGGAAATGGAGATATTACGATAGATTCAGCAGGGACAAAAGCCGGGCTGGAAACTATGAAAAAGGTAATTAAGTCGGATTTTACTCCTAGCGATATAACAACCTTCATGGAAACAGAATCTGCCAATGCCTTTATAGCCGGAAAATCTGCAATTATCCGTAACTGGCCGTATCAGTGGGCTTTAGCTCAAGATGCGACGCAGTCAAAGGTTGTAGACAAGGTAGCTGTAGCTCCGGTTCCAAAGGGAAGTGTTCGTTCCGCAGCTTGCTTAGGCGGTTGGGTTGCCATGATCAATAAATATACTAAGCATCCTCAGGAAGCTTGGGAATTCTTAAAGTTTATGACAGGACCTGAAGGACAGCAGATAACGGCAACCTTGGGAGGCAGTGCACCTACACTTTTATCCGTTTATAATGACGCTGAGGTTAAGAAAAATCCATTGTTCTCAGACAAAAACTTTGTAGATGGATTATCAGCTGCAGTTCCAAGACCTGTTTCACCTATATATCCAAAGCTTTCAGATATAATGCAGAAGGAAATATCCAAGTTTATAACAGGTACACAGGATGTGGATACAACTGTTAAGAATATGGATACTCAAATGAAGGCAGCTGTAAAGGATGCTAAGTAAGTTAAGCATCAATATAAGCTGATTCAGCTGTAAAAAAATTGAGCCATTAAGTTAAATGCTTAATGGCTTTTATAGGTTCTCAGGTTAATGAAAAGAGGAGGGATAAAAGGAATGGAAGTGAAAACACAAACTCAAAAGCCGGTAAAAAGAAAGAAAAGCAAATTTTCTATGAGTGAAGCTCAGCTCGGATATACGATGGTTGCACCAGCAATTATAATAATACTCCTCATAGCGATTTATCCGGTGCTTCGTTCTTTCTGGTACAGCATGTTTGATCTTAGGCTGAACCATCCTACTAAAAACGGAACGCACCTAAGTTATCAGATTGATATGGAAAGATATTATAAAAATGTGGACATAGTAAAAGGAGCCTTAAAGAGAGCTTCCGGAGACAGCACCGGGGACGTAAAGGATAGGCTGGATAAGGCCTACAATGAAGTCCAGACCATCAGCGATTCCTTGCTAAAGGAATCGGAGGTTGCAGGTAAGGAAAAGGAAGTAAGATCCTACGTAGATAATTTTAAGGTTATCGATAGCGATAAGCTTAAGTACGCAGGCATAAGCAAGACAACGGCTCAGCAGTCCATTGATAAATTTAACGCATTGATAAAAGATATAGCGGCTCTAAAAGCAAATGAGGACATAAAGGTATATACGGATAAAGCGGCAGGATTAATGGAAGAGCTCAGGGATTCCTTTATAAGCCCTAATTATATTGGCTTCAGTAACTATGCGTATTTTCTGAAGGATAAAGAGTTTTGGGGTGCACTAAGATATACTTTTTCTTTCACAGTAATTTCTGTATTCTTTGAATTTGTGTTGGGCCTTGGAGTAGCAACAATTATAAATAGGCGGTTTAAAGGTAGGGGCATAGTAAGAGCGGCCATACTGATCCCTTGGGCTATACCCACAGTTGTGGCAGCTAAAATGTGGAGATTTCTCTATGACGGACAATCCGGCATAATAGCATTTGTAATGAATAAGCTGCATCTTATTTCAGAGCCGGGACAACTACTCACCACCCATGTAGGAGCGTCCTTTGCGGCCATATTTGCAGATGTGTGGAAGACTACTCCATATATGGCACTGCTACTTTTAGCGGGTTTGCAGGCTTTGGATTCCAGCCTATATGAAGCCTCAGATGTAGACGGAGCAACGAAGCTTCAGCAGTTTTTCAAAATAACCTTACCTTTGCTAAAGCCTACAATAATGGTGGCACTTCTTTTCAGAACCTTGGATGCCTTCAGGGTGTTCGACCTGATTTATGTTCTTACGGGCGGAGGTAATAGTACGGATACTATTTCAACAATAGCCTATAAGACTATGTTTGCCCAGATGGAATTCGGAAAGGGTTCAACCCTGTCTGTAGTAGTATTTTTATGTGTTGCAGTTATCAGCATAGGATATATAAAGATTCTTGGTGCTGAAGTGCTGGATAGATAGGAGGGGTAAGGATGAAAAAGAGCAGAAAAGAAGCGGGAATAGGTTTTTATATCTTTCTTGTAATATTTATAATTATAATAATATTTCCCTTTTACTACACCTTTGTTACATCTTTAAAAACCCCGGATGAGGTGTTTAACTCCATAGGTCTATGGCCTAAAAAGCTGGTGACAAATTGCTACAGGCTCGTATTCACTGAAAGACCTTTTGCCAGCTTCCTTAAAAACAGCTTGGTAATAGCTTCTATGACTACACTTTTTGCGGTGGCAGTGGCATCCTTTACTGCATACGCTATTGCAAGATTAAAGTTTAGAGGAAAGAGTATAATTTTAGGCCTTGTATTGGCAGTATCGATGTTTCCGCAGATTTCAACCATTTCTCCTATATACATGTTTATGAAAAGTATGGGACTTAGGGACAGTTATATGGGTCTGGTAATACCATATATTACCTTTGCGCTGCCTTTGGCTATTTGGAATTTGACTACCTTTTTTAAAGAAATTCCCTTTGAGCTTGAAGAGGCCGCCAGAATAGACGGAGCGTCGCCGCTGCAGGCTTTTGCAAAAATCATAGTTCCGCTGACTGCGCCGGGAACCTTTACTACGGCAATACTTGTATTTATTGCTGCCTGGAATGAATATTTGTTTGCCCTGACCATCAATACAAAGGATGTAAGAAAAACCGTTCCCGTTGCAATATCCATGTTTGAAGGGCAGTTCACCGTTCCCTGGGGAGAGATTGCTGCGGCAACGGTTGTAGTGACAGTTCCGCTTATAATTATGGTGCTCATATTCCAAAAGAGAATAGTAT
>JAEZDX010000499.1 GCA_023417975.1 Bacillota bacterium | reverse complement strand
TCCGGGTCCGCAGCCCAAATCAAGCAGCTGCTTATATTCAGCTGACGGTGCAATTTTTGAAATCCAATTTACGGAGCTATCAAGAAATTCTGCTTTACGGGTTGCCGCATCCCAATTTGGGTTTAGATGGGCCTCCAACAAACCTTTAGAGATATACTCATTATCCCAAAATATGCTTGTGCTCGGTGCATATAATTCAGGCTTGGTCATATACTTTTTTACTTCATTAAACATAATCGCCTCTCCTATACAAATTCATTTACTTAAAATGGTAGGTTATAGAATTGTTTTTAGCAAGGTAAAAAACAGTTATAATCAAATTTTACTATATCTATTAAGGTTTAACTTTTTTCTTTAAAATTCCTAAACACGCTTTTGTTTAGTCATTTATCTTTATATTCGGCTTTTTCTTTATTATCAGCAGCCTTTTTATATCGTCTGTTAGCTCATCATTTACTAAATCCAAATACATCCATTTACCATCATGATATTGCTGGGTGTTATCATAAAAGTTATTAATATGCTCAGAAAAGTTTGTTCTTGCTGCTTCAAATTTTTCTCTCTCTGCTTTTCCAAATATGATAAGTATACAAATACCGTTTTCTCTTGGGTATAGTGCACAGAAGGTCTTCCCCCCTTTACGGTATTTCAGTTCATAAAGTCCTGTCTTTCCGCCCTTGTTCCACAGAACTTCCATATTATAATTATCCTTAATAAAGCTGTTAAGTTCAGACCATATTTTAGCCTTTTCCTCACCCATTATGGAGATCAATTCTTCTTCAGTCGGAATTTTTTCAAGCATACTAAAACTCCTTTCGCCTTTGTTAATTTATATTATATCATGTAATATATGACAATAGCATGTCATGTTTTTTCTTTATTGCTTTGAGCCAGGTTGTGCTAAATATTTACAATGATGAAGCTAATAGAATATAATGGAAATATAAAACATAAAAAAGTAGGAGGGTACTATGGAAATTGATATAAATAGAATAGTTTTTGAAAAGGCCACATTAAGTGATGTTGATAAATTGCTGCACATTATACATAGATGTGTAAAAGAAGTAAATAGTAAAGATTACGAACCTTGGGAAACGGAGCAGTTTTTAAAAGGCTTCAACAAGGAGCTCATTAGTAACAGTATATTGAATAGGCATTTTTACTTAGTAAAATATAATGGAGAAATAGTAGGTATGGGTGCAGTTAATCGAGACTTAAGTCAAGAGAGTCAAAGTTATTTTACAACAATATTTATAAATCCTGATTATCATAAAATGGGAATAGGAAAAAAACTTATACGATTTTTAGAACAAGATGAATGGTGTTTAGATAGTAGTCTCATAGAAATACCATCATCAAAGAGTTCACATATGTTTTACCATAAGTTAGGCTATGAGTATCGCACATATCCACCTATATTTAAGAGTGATGGGTCAACAATTATGTATAAATATAAATAAATGATGTGGGGAATGAAATGAAAAATTGAAATTGAGAGAAGGAGACCAATCATGGAGAAGCAATATGTTAAATCCGAACGAGCTCATTTTATGTGTCCAAACATGCATTTTGCAATACTTATTGAAATAAATTCAACCTATAGTAAGAGAAAAGTGATGGATTCGTTAGCGTTGATGTCAAAGGCCCATCCATTTCTAAGGAGCTTAATACAGTATGATGTAGGCAGTACGGACTTATTTTATTGTATAAGTGATGAAAATCAGATTAATACTTATGAGAAGGAATCGGAGGAAACAATCTGGGAAGATTATAAAGAAATCGGTAAAAAAGAATGGAACGTTTTTAAGAATGGCTTGCTTAAGGTTTTTCTATATCCTTCAACCGAAGGCTTTAAGGCTCTCTTTACGGCACATCATTTATTAGGGGATGGTCGCTGCTTATTGGATTTAGTTTGTGAGTTTGCCAATGTATATGTAGATGGCGTAGAGCCTATCTACGTGGAGGAAAACTTAATAAAAGGATTAGCGGATCTTCCGAGCAAAAGTGATTTAAGCGGTATAAGTAGATTACTGGTTAAAAATATGAACAAGAAATGGAAAAGAGAAAATAAGAAGGTTACTTATGAGGAATATGCAGGATTTGCAGAACAATTTGCAAAGAACAATCCGGTAGGTGTTGAAAGCTACTTATTCGATGAATCAAAAGTTAATTCTATGAAAAAATTGTGCAAAGACAATAATATTTCCATAAACGATCTGCTAATGGCCGCACTGTATGTGGAAGCTAATACAAATAAAATCATAATAGCGGCAGACATTCGCAATAAGTTAAATTGCTATAACCCGGGAGCTTTAGGTAATTATGCATCCGCTATGGGAATTACTTGCAAGGATACTGGCAAAGATGTAATTAAAAAGGCAAAGAAAGTGCATAATCAAGTTGCGGCAAATATACAGAATAACAGAAAATTAATGCTTGTGCTATCATGCTATCTTAATATGGATGCCGGTTTAATAGATGCTGCAGCTATTGCCGCACTTGGCAATTTTGAAAGTAAAGCTGCCGGATTTGTTGGCGGAAGTATGTTTGGATATACAAAGAGGGACAGCATCAGTATTACAAACCTTGGAGCCATTAGCAATAGAAATATCAAAGATGCAATATTTATACCCCCTGCTTCACCTGCAGCAATTCAAACAACAGGTGTTTTAACAGTTAATAATAACATGCAATTGTGCAGCAGCTATTATGAAAAAGCTATTTCAAAAGAATATATAAAAACACAGCTAGAGAGAATGGACCAGCTTATAAAAACGAATGTACCTGCAAAATAAATATAACACAGTAGATGTATATATAGTTGTGTCTGCCCGCCATACTATGGCTCTGTAGCAAAGTAGTAGTATGCACATTTGTGGACAACCATCCTAGCTTGTCCGAATCACACCTACCACTACTTATGAACATAGCCTTACTGCAAAAAAGCCCACATATCATATATGAGCTTTAGCAATGCTACTTATTCTTACCTCTTTCAGCTTTAAATTTTTTATAAATAATATCTTTTAAAACCAAAACGGTGTCCTCATCATTAAAGTTAAATTCATTTTTGCATTCATCATAAAGTTTGGATAATTTTTCGAAATAAGTGTTTATTCCTTGTATACCTTCATAGGAAGCCAGAATCGGATACTTTTTACTCCATGCACTGGTCCAGTCAATTTCATCAACTATCATTTCGATGCTTGTAATATCACCGCTAAGATTGCTTCCGCTAATAAGATAGTCATAGCTTACATTATATAATTGGCTTAGCAATTTCACATTAATTAATTCGGGAACTGTTTGGTCAGTTTCCCACTTGCTCACTGTTTGTCTCGATACACCTAATTTGTCAGCAACATCTTCCTGCGATAATCCCGCCTTTTTTCGCAAATCCAGTAATTTCTCACCTAATGACATAATAATCACCAGCCTTTCCATTATTCCAAGCTAACTTGTAGCTACAGTATACTTAAAATAAACATTGTTTTCTACCAAGAGAAATTGGAACTTTGTCAACCAAACTTAACATCTTCCAAATATTGCATGAAGTTTTGAGTATGTCCGGAAGTTTCAGCTTGCTCCGCAAAAAAATACCGCATATTCATTTCTGAATGATACGGTATTTTAATTATAAAGATAAAAGATTGCTAATATTTAATTTAAAAATGTGCTCTTTCACATCATCAGTTAAATTCAATTGGTCTATCTTGTTTATCTGGTCATCGATACTTGCAAATGGAGTATCACTGCCAAAAACCACATGCTCATAGCCAAATGAATTAATTGCCTTTAATATGTCTTGTCCTCGAACTCGGTCAGAACCGGAAGTGTCAAAGAATACATTTTTCAAGCAGTTTTTATCCGTGTTGAATATATCTAATCCGGCCATATGAGCAATTATAAATACAACATCCATATTGTTCTTTATATACCGAAGTAATCTCCACGTTTCCTTTTTCGAATATAAATGTATGAAAATCGGCAGTTTATATGACCTAGCTATTTCAACCACGGTGTTAAATTCCATGTCGCCTATTTTAAACGGATTCCAGGCTTGATGCAGTTTAATCCCTTTTGGCTGATACTCTCCGATGCTTGTTTCAATATTAGCTATATGCTCCTTATCAAGAGGGTTCACCCATAGGAATTGAATTACTTTTTCAGGTACTTTACTTTTTAGTTCGAACACATACTTATTTCCATCTCCGTTATCTTTCATAAAATTAGTATATCCAAATCTAAGCATTCGATTAAGTAAGTAATTGCTATTGGGAGATTTTTTTAGCGGTATATTGGGTGGAGTTTTTAGATCCAGGATATTCTTGGGACTTGTACAAAGTATAACTTTTTCGATTTCATATTTCTGTGCTATATTCATTATGGATTCTGCAGACGAATATTCCCCCGCTGCATGGGCATGTGCATCAATAATCATACAAATTCCTCCAACAATTAATTATTCAATATATTTTAATATGCTTGCTGATATTATACATCAACAGATTGGTGAGATGATGCCTATTGTTATTTTATGCGTAATTATCAACTAATTAATAGGCGGATTACAGACGGAACAAGGCGTATAAAGTGCTTTTGCACTATCAAGAGATATTGGTATTTTGCTTTTGCTTAAATATCTGCAGCCATCTCTATGATACTTCTCGCCTGTCTTAGTTACATATACGGTGATGGATTTTTTCTGTGTTTGCTCTTGAGCAGGCTTTTGCACAGTTTCTTGTTGGGCTTTTACCTGTGCTTCTGCTTTAACCCTGGCCTCTTCTTCTTGGTTTGCTTTTTCCTCAGCTTCTTTTCTTAATTTCTGTTCAGCCTCTAACTGCGCTTTTAATTTCTCTTCTTCTTGTTTCTTTTGCTCTATCTCTTGTTTTGCTTTTAATTCCGCTTCTTCTTTCTCTTTCTTTTCAGCATTTATTTTATCTTGATTTTGTTGCTGTGCTGTAACTACCTTATTCTCAGCTGGTGGTTTCGAAGCCTCACATCCTAATAGCAAGC
>JAEZDX010000472.1 GCA_023417975.1 Bacillota bacterium | reverse complement strand
CTACAGAGCTGCTTCAAGCTTTGAGCGATTTGAATGAAAAAAACAGAGCAACAATTATGATGGTAACGCATGATTCGTTCGCAGCAAGCTACTGCAAAAGAATAATATTTATTAAGGATGGTATGTTATTTACAGAGCTTGTTAGGGGAAGCTCAAGAAAGGAATTTTTTCAAAAAATACTTGATGTACTCAAAACTTTAGGCGGGGGCTTAAGTGATATGTAGAGCATGACCTGCATTTACTTGGAGGGAGTAGAAAAAATGGGTTTGTTTGATATGGCCTTTAAAAATATAAAAAGAAACTTTTACAACTATTTCTTATACTTTGTTTCTATGATATTCAGTATTATGATCTATTTTACCTTTACATCCATACAGTATAACACACAGGTTCAAAAGACTGTTGGAGCTTCAGTAAACTTCTCTGCGGTATTTAAAGCCTCAGCTGTAGTTATAGCTATATTTGTTGCAGTTTTTATATGGTATTCAAATTCCTTTTTTATAAGAAAAAGAAAAAAGGAAATAGCACTATATTCACTGCTTGGAATAAAAAAGAAAGAAATAGGTACAATGTTGTTTTATGAAAATATAGTAATGGGCATAGCGGCTTTAGGTGCCGGCATACTTTTGGGAAGTCTGCTTTCAAAGCTTTTTATCATGCTTTTGATTAGACTTATGGGTTTTTCAGCTGATATTATTTTTATGATACCGGTAAAAGCTGTATTGAATACTGCCGTTGTATTCACCATTCTATTTCTCATAACTTCAATACACGGTTACAGTCTTATATATAGATTTAAGCTCATTGAACTGTTTAAAGCAGAAACTCAAGGGGAAAAAGCTCCGAAAGCTTCAGTATTTCTTTCGATGCTCTCTGTGCTTTTAATAGGCACAGGATATTGGTTATATACAAGACCTATAACAGGTTATTTCATTTTTATCTTATTTATTACCTTGGCGCTCACTGTGGTGGGAACCTTTATGCTTTTTTCCTCTTTAACGCTGCTAATTATTAAGCTTTCTAAGAAAAATAGAAAAAGATATTATAGCGGTATTAACATGATAGGAACTTCACAGCTGCTGTACAGAATAAAAGCAAGTGCCAGAACTTTGGCTGTTATTGCAGTATTAAGTGCTGCTGCCTTAACTGCTACAGAGGTATCGGCAAGTTTTTATTATAAGCTTGCTGTAAACTTGCAGGAAAACTATGGCTTTACCTATGCGTATGCAAGTAATGACCGAGCTATAGATGAAAAGGTAGAAGCTATAATTGCAAAATACCCTGAAAATAAGCTTATTACTTCTATGGATATGAATTTTCTAAAAGTAACCGGCAAGTGGCCTTCTTTTACCAACACAGTGGATTTTTATATTATATCCGAAAGCAGCTATAACCAAATTGCAAATATAAGAGGACTAAAGGACAAAATAAAACTGAACAACAGCAGTGACACTGCGATCTTCGGTGAAGCTTTGAGCTTTACAAATCAATATGGATATATAGGAAAAAGCATAACTATAAACGGTAATAGTAATAATGGCAGTGAAACTTTAAAAGTAGTGGATTTTAAAAACTATGCACTCTCAAATACAGGAATGATGAGATGGTCCGTAGTAGTTAAAGATGACATTTACAATAAATACTTGGCTGATGGTAAAATTTACAGGGTAAAAGGATACATTACGGAAAACAAAAAAAATAGCCAGGAGCTTACTAATGAACTTACTATTATTATGAATGAGCAGCTTACCCATGACGACAGCGATTTCCCAAGATATTCATTCTATTATACGGAATATAGAGGAGGACTTACTTATTCGGGATTAGTAATTTTTATTGGAGCGTTCCTAGGACTGTTGTTCTTAATTGCCACGGGGAGCATAATATTTTTCAAGCAGTTATCTGAAGCTAATGATGACAAAGGCAGATATGAAATTCTTAGAAAAGTTGGGGTGACTAAGAAGGAGATAAAAGCATCAATAAGCAAACAAATACTAATTGTATTTATACTACCGCTTATTATGGGAATAATGCACAGCTTGGTAGCCTCAACACTTTTATCCACAATGTTGACGGTAAAGCTGACAATACCAATAATTATAACGGTAAGTGCGTATACGGTAATATATATGATTTACTATTTCTTAACTGTAAAAGCGTACTATGGCATCATTGAATAACTTGAAAACATAATATTGTTTTTTTAAATAATTAATGATATACTATGAAAAAATGAAGTTTTGAGGTGAAAAAATGATTAAATTTTCTTGCTAATTTTTTAAAGTACAATATAACACATAGAAAGGCAGCTGAATTCTGCTTGTTTTGTTGTACTTATGCAAGAAAATTTCTCTTTTTTCTCTTAATATATACTTTGCCGTTATGCTGTAGCAAATGGCTTAACTGCGTATATTTATGAGCTGTAAGAATATTTTCTTGCGGCTCTTATTTTTTTATAAAAGCTATATATAGAGGGAGGAAGAATAATGATGATTACTATAGATACACTGCTGACACATGACAAGCTTCATATAGAGCCGGATACTGCGGGCGACATTCATATGGAGTAATATCCGTCGCCTATTGTTCCGACTTTGTTATGTATTTCTAATATTAATAGTGCAAAGGGGGACAATAATATGTCTTTAATTAACGTTACAAATCTGACCTTCGCTTACGAAGGCAGTTATGATAATATATTTGAAAATGTAAGCTTTCAAATTGATACGGATTGGAAATTAGGGTTTACAGGAAGAAACGGCCGTGGTAAAACTACGTTCATGAACCTGCTGCTTAAAAAGTTTGAGTATTCAGGAAGTATTTCCGCTAATGTGGATTTTGAATATTTCCCTTATGAGGTGCAGGAACAAGAAGAGTTTACTATAGATGTTATAAGAGCAATCAGCCCAAGTTCTATGGACTGGCAGATAATGAAGGAATTATCCATGCTTGATATTGACGATGACGTTCTTTACAGACAGTTTTATACGCTGTCAAAAGGAGAGCAGACTAAGGTATTGCTTGCAGCTATGTTTTTAAAGGAAAATGCATTCCTTCTTATTGATGAACCTACAAATCATCTGGATGGTGAAGCCAGAAAGAAGCTGAGTAATTACTTGGCAAAGAAAAAGAGTTATATTTTGATATCTCATGACAGGGCCTTTTTAGATAATTGTATTGATCATGTTTTGGCTATTAATAAAACCAGTATTGAGATACAAAAAGGAAATTTTTCTTCATGGTGGAGAAACAAGGAGCTTCAAGATGGCTTTGAATTGGCGGAAAACGAAAAATTGAAAAAGGATATAGATAGACTCTCAAGCTCGGCAAAGCGATCGGCTGACTGGTCTGACAAGGTAGAAAGCAGCAAGTTCGGAACAACCAATTCGGGTAGTAAATTGGACAGAGGGTATGTGGGTCACAAGGCAGCAAAAATGATGAAGCGTGCCAAGAATATTGAAACTCGTCAGCTGAACGCCATAGAGGAAAAATCTAAGCTGCTTAAAAATATCGAAAGTAATGAAAGCCTAAGAATGTCAGCACTTGCTTTTCATGAAAAAAAGCTGGTGGAGCTTACGGATGTTTCAATTTATTACGAGGACAGAATTGTTTTGGAGGGAGTAAGCCTTGCAGTTGAGCAAGGAGACAGAGTTTCCATTCAAGGAAAGAACGGCAGCGGAAAGTCCAGTATTTTAAAGCTGATCTGTGGAGAGGATATTCCACATAGCGGAATTGTGAAGAAAAACAATCAGTTGAAAATATCATATGTTTCTCAGGATACTTCATTTTTACATGGAAGCTTATCGGAGTTTGCATATGACAATGGTATTGAGGAAAGTTTGTTTAAATCCATTCTCAGAAAGCTGGATTTTTCCAGAGAACAGTTTGAAAAGAATATGGAGGACTTCAGCGGAGGACAGAAGAAGAAAGTTTTGATAGCCAAAAGCTTGTGTGAAAGGGCACACTTGTTTATTTGGGATGAACCTTTGAATTTTATTGATGTAATTTCACGTATGCAGATTGAAAAACTTCTGCTTCAATTTGAGCCTACAATTTTGTTTGTAGAGCATGACCGCACCTTTTGTGACAATATAGCAACGAAAACTATAAGGCTGTAGTAAATTATATAAATTTTAGAAAACATCAGAGGATATACTCTGGTGTTTTTTGCTTGTACGCATGCCGGCAATGCTAATATATGAGGGTGCTAGTAGAGCTATCTTAATAGAGCTATACTTCCTGTTAATTTGTTGATTTTCTTTTTGCTGCCATAAAGGCATATTCCGGAGTAGTTAAGGGCTTCTTCCGCAGTCGCAGCCATTTTTTCGGTATATTGCGGATAGCTTACACAGCTTTGGGCTATGCTGCAGAAATCTATCAAGGAAACATCCTCGAAACCGGGCTGTTTAAGACTATCTATAAGCTGACGGATTTTCTCTGCATTTCCTTTTAGAATAGGCACAGGGGTATTTATTATTCCTTTGTGTATTACCTTGCTTTGATCTTGAACATCTTCTCCGATGAGCTGTGGATATAGCTTTCCAAGAGTTACTCCAAGAACAGCGGCAGTG
>JAEZDX010000272.1 GCA_023417975.1 Bacillota bacterium | reverse complement strand
TGCTTTCTTACAAATTGCAATAGCCTCTTCCCTTGTAATTTGTTTTCCTCTCCCTGTACGTATATAGAATTCGGCAGCAGGTCCAAGCTGAATACACATATCTTCAACAGTATGTCCGCACCCCTCTCCTTTAACTCTCATGGATGTACGGCAAGCACAATCAGCAACGGAGAAAACCTCGTGTTTATTGAGAAGGTATGTTATTTCCTCATAGGAAGCTCTTCTCGTATCGCCTTCGATGGCACTTTCTATAGGTATAACTCTCATAACGCCCGTTCCCATTGGAAGGTTCCCTGCCATTATAGGGCCTAACTTTCTTGTATATTCTTCAAAGCATTCAGCTATTACCGGATACTTTTCAACGTTTTCCTTGTTAGCAACCATATATTCCATAACTCCCGGAACATAAAGCTCAAGAAAATATTTATTTACTCCGTCTTCAGGTTCAAATTTTACAACACCGTCAACTGCCATTTGGAACAATATTTTGTCCACTTCTTCTACCGTTTTTCCACACTTAGCAGCAACTTCCTCTACGCTTTTTGGTTTACGGATCTCAAGCTGAAGTGCTACTTCTGCCATTTCGTCCGTCACCACAGGCTCAAGAATTCTATATTCAGGATCCGTAGGTTTAACTTTAATTATGCCTCCTGTAATTCCGGCAGCAATCTTATTTGCCAGTTGAAGTACTTTTTGTTTCACCATGCTTATTCCCTCCGAATTGCTTATTTTTCCTTCCAATCCTTAACTTCAGAGCGTATCCAATCCACCCACTCAGTAATTCCCTCACCTGTCTTTGCAGATATAGGTATAACCTTTATGTCCGGATTTAATTTCTTCACGCGCTCTTTCACTGCCTCAAAATCAAAATCAAAAACACTTACCGTATCTATCTTATTAATTAATAGAACATCAACAATAGAGAACATCAATGGATATTTCAAAGGCTTATCATCACCTTCAGGCACGCTCAAAATCATAGCATTTTTTGAGGCTCCGGTATCAAAATCCGCCGGACATACTAAATTTCCTACGTTTTCTAATATAGCAAAATCAATTCCTTCAGTTCCAAGTCCGGATAATCCTTGTCTTGTCATCTCTGCATCCAGATGACACATTCCCCCTGTATGCAATTGGATCACTTTTATACCGGTTTTTGCTACAGTACTTGCATCCACATCAGAGTCGATATCGGCTTCCAAAACTCCAAGCTTCATCTCATCCTTTAAGGCCTCAATGGTTCTTAATACTGTAGTTGTTTTCCCAGAACCCGGAGAAGACATTAAATTCAGCAGAAAGGTTTTATCTCTTTTTAGGTCTTTTCTTAGCAGTTCCGCTTGGTGGTCATTATCTTCAAAAACACTCTTTTTTATTTCAAGAACTTTAAATGCATCCACAGTAGTACACCTCCATTTTATAGTAATTTCTCTTTACTCATTTCTCACAATAGGCTGTGAAAAGGAACAACCATATTTTCACAGCCTGTTATAAGTTAGATTATATTATATCGTTTTAATATTTCTTCTATGACTGTTCCCGAAATCTTCTTTAAAGCTATCTTCTTAACAAAGCTTAGCGGGAATGGCAGCTTCATATCTCCCGGTTTCTTGCCGTCCATCATCTTTACTGTGGAATCCAGAAGCACTCGAATATCGTAGCAGGAGCCAAATACTTCCGGTACACCCCTATCTATATCAAGTAATGTATAAACTGCCTCCATAGCAGTTCTAACTGAATATTCCGTTGTAAATACAGTGTCACGTACCGTATCGGAGAACTGACCGATAAAAGCGAAATTTTCACTGCCTTGTGGTACAACCTTAGGTCTGTCTCCTCCTCTTCTAGGCATAAAGAATGCAGTAATATATGGCATCATACAAGGTATGCAGCGAGCAGAGTTTGCTGCAAGCTCATGAATCTCGGCTTCAGGTACTCCCATATGGTAAAGCCATTCTTCTGTAATCTCTAAACCCGTACATTGACTCATAGGCTTCTTTATATAATTTCCAGGAACTTCAGAGAATAGACCATACACCCAAACTGCTAATTGATGCTTAGGCTGTTCTTTAAAATGAGGCTGCCTGTTTAAAGTATAGCTCATTAGCCAATTGGAGTCTTTTACGGTAATTATTCCTCCTGTTACAACCTTACCGCTAAAGGGGTCACGCTTACAGATTTTTTCAATGTATTTTGGTATTTTATCATCGAGAGTAGTTATTGTAGCTGACTCCCAGTTTGTCTCCTTTGTATTGGTACAGAATTTATCCGGATTGCCGAAAGCCTTATCCTGTTTTGCAATATTTCTCCACAACTGCCAGCATCCCGATATAGAACCGTTAAACTCCGGTGCGTGATACTGATCTCCTAAAGTAGAATTTTCTGTACAGCTTCCGTTAGTAACAAACACCAGGTCATTTTTAGTGAGATCAATATGTTGCTCTTTCCCCCCATGAATATAAACAATTTTCTTTGCAAGCTTTTTCCCGTCCTTAATATCAAAAATAACATTCGTTACTTGAGTATCATATTGGAACTGAACTCCATGAGCTTCAAGGTATTTTACCATAGGCAGAATCAAAGATTCGTATTGGTTATACTTAGTAAACTTCAAAGCAGATAAATCCGGCAAGCCTTCTATATGATGTATAAATCTCTGAAGATAGAGCTTCATTTCCAGAGCGCTGTGAAACTCCCTAAAAGCAAACATCGTTCTCCAGTAAAGATAGAAGTTTGAATTGATGACTTCCTCGGAGAATACATCGGAAATGGTCTTATCATATAAATCCTCATCACGCGTCATAAATAACTTTACAAGCTCCTTGGAAGCTTTTTCGCTAAGTCCGAATTTTCCATCCGTATGAGCATCCTCACCTCTGTTGATAGTGACCCTCATTAAGGAATAGTTAGGGTCTTTCTTATTGAGCCAATAAAATTCATCAAGAACAGAAACGCCTTCAGTCTCAATTGAAGGAATGGAACGGAACAAGTCCCATAAACATTCAAAGTGGTTTTCCATTTCACGTCCGCCTCGGATTATAAAACCTTTTTCACTATCTTTAATGCCGTCGCAGGCACCTCCCGATATATTAAGCTCTTCCAAAATGTGAATATTTTCACCTTTCATTTGCCCATCTCGTACTAAAAAACATGCAGCTGCCAAGGAAGCTAGACCTGCTCCTACTAAGTAAGCTGATTTTTTGTCCACATCAACCGGTTTTAAAGGACGCGCAAATGCCTCATAATTTCCATTACTATAATACATTGTTATTTCCTCCCAACAACATTTTTATAATTTGATTATAGAAACGCTGCGGTTACATAACAATAGACAATGAAGACTGTTTGTCTAATTTTGCGCTTTTATTTATTCCGCCAAAGCTTTAATTTCCTTATATTCCTTCAAATCTGTATATAGTTCCCCACTGTAAGGATTTCTCTTTGTCTTTACTACCTTATAAATCATATAAATTGCTACAGCAATATTTGAAGCTAAGGCTGCAAAGCTGAATATGAACAACGGTACTTTGTTATAGGAGGACGCAACTGCAAAAGCTCCTTTATCAATAAAAGCCGGAAAGGTCTGTGCAAACATGCACCATATAGCCAATGTCTGGGCACGATGCTGAAGCCATGCACCCTTTCCAACAGTAAATGCGCAAAGAGTAGGTGCCAGCAGCAAAGCAAAACCGCAGTACCAAGCATGTCCAGGCAAACAGTTGTAAGTATATGCAAAATTCCATAAATCATAGGCTATTATCCAAAACCACAGCATGTCAGGCCACAACATATCCTTACTTCCATCCTTATCAGTCTTTTTCCTTATACATATGCCAAGCCATCCTGTTATAGTTATTATGTTCAGTATGCCAGCTATACCGTTCATAAAATTCCAAGAACCCCCAAGTACATACATAGCTTCATCCGCTAATGTGCCTCCTCCGGCATACTGAATACCTACCTGAAAATCACGAGTCACCGCTTCTAAAATATTTATTGCGAGAATAAGCGGTGGAAAACATAGTGCCCATTTTTTATCGGCCAATCTCCACTCTTTCCCTGTACGCTTATTTCTCCCTTTTACATGCCTTATACACCAAAAGCCTATACATCCGGCTGTAGATGAATACACCTTAGCTAAATGAAACCAATCTGTATAAGTCGTATCCTTAAGCACGGTAAACCATAATATTGAAAGTATCAGCGGCAAAATTACAAAGCTGAAAAAGCCTACATATTTCCATCTGCGAGCTACTTCGTTAAAGCCAAAGAGCGCTATGAAAATGACTATCCACACCCCCCATACACCTAGTGCTGTTGCTCCATCCGCGTAATTAAAAACAAACATATTATACCTCCTAATGTAAACATTTACTTTCCCAATTCTATTGTATAATTTTTATCAATCACTATTCAATAGACAAAAAAAAGAAAGTGTCTATTTTAAACACTTTCTTTATAATTAACATGATTAATCTCGTTCTTCCTTTATAAAAGCGGTCACAGACCTGGGAATACTTCCGGTTATCATTATTAAAAGCTTTTTAAGAATAACTTCCGGTTCTTCTTCCATACCTTCACTTACCCAGTCAATCATTAATCCGTTAAACACATGTCTATAAAAGTTAACTATAAATTTTTGATCCTTCTCTTTTAGCTTTACTCCCAGCTTGTCTTCACATTCATCAACTACATGGTCCATCAATCTGTTGGATAGATCGGCAATATAGTTATTGGCTTCGGGCCAATAAGAGGAATTATACACATGCAGAATCATCTTGGAATTTCTCCTCAAATAATTCATTGTGGCCAGAAAC
>JAEZDX010000379.1 GCA_023417975.1 Bacillota bacterium | reverse complement strand
CCAATGAAGTGCTGTAGGCTGCGAACGCTTTACTAAAAGTGTTATTTTCAAAGTATTTGTCACCAATTATTTTATATGCTCTGGCTTCCACATTAACAAGTACGTATTTTCGCGATATCTCAATTATTCTTTCAATTTCTTCTTCTGTCACATTCCCATCCAGTTTATTGCAGCAGTAAATTTCTGCTTCCTCTTGTGGAGATAACATCAAAGTATTTTCATCTATTTCAAGTTTTACGCCCAGCTCCTGTGCTCTTTGCATAAACCTTTCGATAATTAGCTTAGCAACTTCTATATTTATTTTTCTTTTTTCAGCTTCTATCATCCCAAAATAGCTTCTGCTCATTCTACTGTCATCAAAGTCTTGTTGTGTCATTTTTAACTGCTTTCTTATTTTTTTTATTCTTTTACCCGGTGTTAAAAATTCCATAAATGATCAATCCTTACTTAACTATTTAGTAATATAATTTCATTCTAACATATAAAGTACCTCCTAAAATTATTATTTATAAATAAGTTCTCAAAATTATCTGATAAATGTCCTTATATATTTGCTACTATATTAGGACCTACAAACTGAGCACTTGAGCTTGTATTTTTTTGTTTTCGTTTTTATAAAGTTTAATTATTACAGGATCTAGTTCAGCATCCTTCATATCTAAATTAAATGTCTTTATCTTCACTATATTATATTTAAAGGAACAAGTTATTTCAAAAAAATTATCGGTGAGCTGCAATCTAATTACATTGCTTTCAAATTTGAATATGTCCCTAATAATCCCGGACTTATCATTAAAATCAACTTCATTTATAAACTTCTGTAATAAATCCAGCCTACTCAGTACCAAATTAGTTTTGCTCTTATCAAATAACTCCTTTGTAAAATCTGGAACTATGTTCATAAACCCGATATAGAAGTTCAGGACACTATTGTCATAATACTCCATAAGGAAATCATATGTATTTTTGAATCCTTTGTATAAAAAAACATAAAGATATGTAATAAATATATCCATGAACTCCAAATCTGTTCTTAATTGGGACCTAAATGTATAGAAGTTTGGAAATATTTCGGGATTTTCTTTTATTATTCCTTCACAATAAGTGATATCTTTGACTTGTGTCAAAAGAGAATATTTATTTACAAATTCCAAATTGTTTTTAACATTTTCATAAAGCTCAGTTCCAACAAATACAGTACATAGATTAATTAGTATTTTGCATCCTTTTTTCATACAAAAGTTCATTACATTTAGAGTCTCTTCTATATCCTCATAAGTTTCATTTTCAAAACCATATATAAATGAAGTAGTTACTTTAAATTTGTATTTATTGAGAATGTCAATTACTGAATATACTCTGTTTATATTCAAATTCTTATTAATAATCTTCTGCATCCTTTGAGAGCCGGTCTCTATTCCAATAAAAATCGAACCACATCCCGCCTCTTTCATCTTTAATATCATTTCCTCATCTAGGGTGTCAATACGGGCACTACAGCCCCATTGAATATTAAGATTTTCTTTTATAATAAGATTACAAAACTCAATAACATTTGACTTTTTCAAAGTAAATAAATCATGAACAAGCTCAAACTCTGATTTGTTAAATTCCTCTTTTAAATATTTTATTTCTTTAACTAAACGGTAAGGGCTCTTCAGCCTATATTTACGTTCCCAAAATGTTTTCGTGGAACAATAGCTGCAGCCAAAGGGGCATCCTCTCCCTGCATCAATTAATATACACTTATAGTCCTCTATATTAATTAACGTATAATCAAGATATGGAAGGTTATCTAGATTTTCTAACAGCGTCTGTTCTGAGTTAGTAAATACAGCCCCATTTTTTCTATATGTTACACTGGATATGGAATCGAAGCTACTATTTGCTTCCAGCGCTTTTATAATACTTTCTATTGTTGATTCACCCTCTCCAATGCCTACCACATCTATCCAAGGAAATTTTTCTAATGTAATTTTTGACGTCAAAGATGCCTGAGGACCACCAAACATTATTTTAATATCATGATTTTTTTCTTTCAGATATTTTGATAACATAATTGCTATATGATATGAATCACACATGCAATAAAATCCAACAATACTAGGCTTATATTTTTCTATATATGAATACATTATTTCTATGCTCTCTTGCATTGTAGTACCTTTTTTGCAATACTTATTTATCCATAAGTAATTAAAATCTATTATATCCACATCATAATTTTTAGTTTTTATAATTGATGCTAGGCTCAGAATACCCAATGGTATTTGATAGGTAGTTGATTCTACATTTATTGAATTAATAAATACAATCTTACTCATTATTCTTTCTCCCTCTTTATAGCATCCTTCCTGTTAGATAGCCTTCAATCCTATCTTATTATTAGGCAGTTTTGTGTATTTAACTGTTATATCATAGTTTATTTTGTCCAAATCCATATCCATTTCCATTTTATCTTTATATACTTTCAATACATCAATACTGAATTTTTCAGTTACTTCATTTGCAGAGTAGTAATTATATCTTAATTTAAACAAATGCTTCTCAAATTTGAACATGTTCTCTAAAATTAATTTATTCTCATCTATATTACTAATAATTTGCTGAATATATTGATAAAACACTTTAAGTATCACTTTAGATAAATCATTTTCACTGTATTGCTTATGAAAAATATCTTTTTTCATATTTTCTATTAAGACTCTATTATCAGCAAATACTTCATACAAGTCATTATCATATTTCTTAATCAATACTAAATATGCGTACTTAAAGTTCTTATATACAAAAAGCATGAACGAAATAAATTCATTCAATCCTAAAGATACTTTCCTCAAACTCGAATTAAATTCATAAAAATTAGAAAAAATATATTGATTTGATTTTATTAACTCTTTTAGCTCGAATATATATCTTCCCTCATTTACATCATAATTTATTGAATTCTCCTCAAATACTAATTGTTCTTTTAGTTCAAAGTAATACTCTGTAGCTGGCAATATTGTTAGTCTATGTAATTGTACAGCTTCCACATTGTTTAGTAATAACTCATTTATTAAGGATAGAGTTTGTCGTATATCATCTGTAGTTTCTTCTTCAAATCCATAAATAAATGATGTAGTAGCTTTTATTTTATATATATTTAGTAACCTAATAACTTTCATTATATTACCTAATGTTAAATTCTTCTTAATAACTCTCTGCATTTTTGCAGAACCTGTTTCAATGCCTATGTATATGTTTGAACAACCAGCTTTTTTCATATAGGCTACTAGTTCTTCGTCTAAAGTATCAATTCTTGAACTGCATCTCCACTCAATTTCCAATCCTTTATCAATTACTTGCTTACAAAAATCAATTACTTTCTCTCTATTCATAGTAAACAAGTCATGCTGAAAAGCAAATCTATTAATATTGTACTTTTCTTTAATTCTGATTATTTCCTGCAGTATTCTTTCTGTACTTTTTAATCTGTACTTTCGTTTCCAAAAGATACTCGTACAGCAAAATCTGCAACTATAGGGGCAGCCTCTTCCTACATCAATGTCTATGACATCCCATCCTTGACCAATAAATTTATCCAGAAACTTAAATCCAATATACGGCAAGTCATCCAAATCTTCTATTACTTTCTGATTCTCATTAATTATGATGTCATGCTTTTGTCTAAACGCAACTCCTTTTATTTCATTTAATGATTTATCAGTTAATAGTGCTTCTACTAAAGGAATAATTACCCTTTCACCTTCTCCGATACCAATAGCATCTAAAAACTCTACTTGTTTTAGCGTCTCATATGCAGTTAAAGAAGCCTGCGGACCTCCAAATATTATTTTAATTCTACTGTTTTGCCTTTTTATGTTTTCTGATAACTTTATAATAAAAGGATAACAATTACTCATGGTATAAAATGACACTATCTTCGGATTTAAGCTTAATAATATATTAGTCATTTTATCTATCATATCATCAAGCTTATACTCAATACTCATTGCTCCATTATGGATTAGCAAATCAAAATCTATAATATCTACGCTATAGCCTTCATTATCTAGTATGGTAGCTAATGTCAATAATCCTAGCGGTATGCTTTTTAAATCTTTATCAAAGTTCATAGAATTGACAAAAACAATATCCATAATTTTTACGTTCTCCATTTCTTCCTTATTTAAGCTTTAACATGAATTTTACAGAATATTTTATTCATCTCTTTAGCATCTTTAATAAAATTATATTGAGATAAATACACCGGTAAGTGTTCTCTATATAAAATTATTCTGTTAAGAAAATAATTGGTTTTACTGAATTTATCATAAATGCCATTAATATCAGCAGTTATATGGTCTAAGTTTTCATTTTTTAATTTAGATTTATATTTTAATTCAGTTGTAAATGAAGAAGTATTTAAAACAGTAGTAATTCCGAACTTCTTTAAATCTTTTACTACCTTTGATTTTTTTAGTAATGAGAAATCACCCATACCGATTGAATGACAAATCTCAATATTATTTAATATAAACAGCATTGTTTCCAAACGACTTTCTGCTGTTTCAGTGGGAAAATTATTGATTAAAAATACATGAGACCATATACCGGCGTTATGTAGATTCTCCAGAGTATATTTTATTTCATCTTTACTATTTCCTTTATTCATATCATTAAGAAC
>JAEZDX010000377.1 GCA_023417975.1 Bacillota bacterium | reverse complement strand
CACACCTTTTTTGAGTAAGTATAAGGGTTATATGATATTGAGTGTAATTGTGGCTTTAGCTTTATCCTTTTTAATTCCCTTTCATGTTGTCCATATGCCATTGTTCATATTTTTATATTATCCGTTTTATATTCTTGGGTTTGAATTGGATAGGATAAAGATTAAGCATAGTGTACCTTCAATAATTGCAGTTGTAATAGCACTACTGGTGTCTGCATCTGTAATATCAGGGGTATATTTAGGCGTTTTAGCAAAGGATTATTCAACTGAACTTAGGTTTATATATGATTTTTATAATAATAAATCCATTTTTGTGTATTCTCCAATAATCGTACTTTGCTTTTTAATATTGATTTCCTCAGCTGTAGATTTATTATGGTCCAATGTTAAAATAAAGGAGTTTATGAAGCGGGACAATACTAATCTTAGAGCTATGAGTGCTGCATTTACTGTGCTAGTACCTGTTTTGTATTTACTAAGCTATATTAAATTTAATACTTTCTTTGCAGTAGCAGCAGCTCTTATTTTAGCGATATTTTATATGGTTGTTTATATAAGATTGAATATTATTTTAAGAAAGTCAGAGATATTAAATTTGAAAAGTCGCTGTAAAGCAAGAATCTCTTTGACCCAAATAATTATAAAGGCACTTTTTATAATCGGTTTTGCATTTGTTCAAGTTGCTTTGGTAGAATTTGTTCTTAGAGGGAATAGCATTGAAGAATTATTAAAGTGCTTTAGTACAGTAGCCTTTGCATACAACGTACTGTTTGTACTCATGATGTATACTGCAATTTCCGCCTTGCTTGGAATACATCTTGGAAGCGTGCTAATGATTATTCTGAATGTTTTTCTTGTAGTGGCAAACCTGATTAAAGTTAAGTTTTTTAATGAGCCGTTTTATTTATGGGATACATTCCTAATTAAAGATGCTGTAATAATTTCTAAAAATTATGTATCCGGTAAGGCAATTGTAGCTTTGATAATAGTTTCACTCCTTTTGATTGCGCTGCTTATAAAGAATCTTAAGAGGGTGCTGCTGTTTTTAAAGCCACATCCGAATTTTCTACTGTTAATTGCAGCAGTAAGCATACTCTTTTATAACATGTATCAGATAGATATCTTCGGATTTGCTAGTGTCAATATATGTAAGACTTGGGAAGACAGTATTGATGAATTTATTAATAATGGAGTATATGTTGAAAATTATATATACCTAAAAAATATTAGTAAGTATCTCAATGTAAAACCAGATGATTATAGTAAGGAAAAGATAGAGGCTATCATAAATGAATCCACACCGGCGGTAACGGTAAATGCAAAGCTTAACTCTGAAGTAAGTAATGCAAAGCTTGAACAGCAGCCTAATGTAATAGTAATTTTGCAAGAATCCTTCTGGGATCCAAGCAATCTGCCTAATGTAGAATTTAATAAGCCGGTTAATACAAATTTGAAACAATATCAAAATGCTACATTTATATCTCCTGTGTTTGGAGGGGGAACTGCCAATGTAGAGTTTGAAGTGCTTACAGGATTATCAAACTTTTTCTTTAATAAAGGAGTAATATCCTATGATGTTTATGTAAGCCATAATATAATGGCACTTCCACAGGTTTTTAAAGAGAATGGTTACGCAACTACAGCTATTCATCCTAATACTGGGGAAATGTATAATAGAAGCAAGGTTTATAGCTTTTTAGGCTTTGAGAAGTTTATTGACATAAATGGTTTTAACTATGCCCAAGATAAAAAAGGCAGCTTTGTTTCCGATGATAAATTTGCAGACAAGATAATTGACACTCTTAATGATAGTTCCGACAGTAAGCCTAAATTTATAATGGGAGTATCTATACAGAATCATGATTCCTATGATTCTGCCAGCAAGGATTATGGTGATACGGAGATAAAAGCAACATCGGATAAACTCAACAATCAAGAAAAGGATATATTGGATAATTATAGCCAGGGAATATATGATGGAGATAAGGAAATAGGAAAAGTTATCGATGCAGCAGCCAAAAGCAGCAGACCTACTCTTGTTTATGTATTTGGAGACCATCTTCCGCGTTTGGGGTATCCATTAAACAATTATGACATATATAATAAAACCGGATTCCTGGACGAAAATTCCATACCTGAAAATAATATAAAGATGTTTGAGACTCCTGTGGTAAGGTGGGCTAGCTATAAGGAGCTGCCTGTAATAGATTCACCGATTTCTCCTAATTTGCTTGGATATGAAATACTAAAGGATTCAGGTGTTAGTTATCCAGCATATTTTGATTATCTTAAGACTGTAGGCGATAAGTATCCTTATCTTAACAATAATCTTCAAAATAAAACTCAGCTGCTTCAGGATGATGTGCTAAAAAATTATTATTTAATACAATATGATTTGTTGTTCGGAAAGCAATACGCAGCACAAAATCAGTAAAGTGCCATATGCGCACTGCACTGATTTTCATAAACCGATATATTTTAGTAACATAGGTAAACATAACCTTCGTCAAAATAACGCATTTTTGTACAAGCTATGATATAATTGTGCTTAGTATAATTTTATACACCTGTAACACATATTTATATGGAGGGGATGAACTTATGAGTAAAAATACACGGGGATTAAAATTGGTTTGTGCTGCACTTTGTGTAACTTTATTGAGCGGTTGTGCTTTGTTTAGAAATGAAGCGGGAAAAATGATGGAGGCACTAAAAGGCAGAGAAGCAATAGTACAAACTTATGATGAAGAAAGCAATATAATAGATAAAATTGAGGGAAAGTCCATAAGTGTAAGTTCTGAAGATAAATTTGATACTAAGAATGAAGACGGAAAGACCACGGAAAAGTCTTCAGTAATAAGCTTGACTGTTGGCGGTAAATCCATGGTTCATGTTGGAAGCAGTTTGATTTTGTATGAAAAAGGTTTAAGCAATGTATTTGATGAGTTTACTAAGAAGGTTGATATAAAAAGCATAGATAGATCCACGCCTTTCTTAAATAAAATGGTTAATGATATGAAAAATATAACTAGCGGTAAAAGTAAAGTCATACTCATAAGATCTCAATCGGGAAAGCCTTTAGCTACTTTTGTTGGAAATAATGTTAGTTATTTTGCCACTAAGATTGATAAATCTACAGGTATATTGATAGATGGGAAGTATCTGTTCATATACAGATGTGATTATACGATTTACGATTCAGAACTGCTTAAGTAAATGTAAATTAAGGATAAGTTTCAATTACAATAGAAATATGAAAAATAGAGGCTGAAACGCCTCTATTTTTCATATTTAAGTAGTGCCTTATGTATATCTCCGCTTATAAGCTTATCTAATTTATCTATGATTTCAACTGGATTTTCTTTCATGCCTGTTCGTATCCATTCCAGCATCAACCCGACAAAGGCATATTTATAAAAATCTGCAATAAATTTTTTGTTCTCTTCAGCAACGTGTATTCCCGCAGCCTGTTCATTTACAACTCCAATAAGCAAATCATAGACAATATCATATAAATACCGCTCAAGCTGCTCTCTTCCTATAGAATGAAACACATTGATAATCAAGGCTTTATTATCGCCTACGTAGTAGAATACTTGAAGGAAGCCTCGCTGCCACGTATCATAGGTTTTATTGCCTGAAATTATTTTGTTGGATTCAGATACAAAAATCCACTCCAACAAATCATAGATATCTTGAAAATGATAATAGAAGGTTTGGCGATTTAGTGCACAGTCTTCTACGATATCTTTTATAGTTATTTTATCAAAGGGTTTTTTCTCAAGAAACTTCTTCAGCGACAAAGCAAGAGATTTTTTCGTTGCGTGAGACACTGCTGTAACCTCCAATTAATCAAAACATATCCTTTTTATTTAATACCAGTATGGCTGACAGGCAAAGAGTAACCACTATGCCTAGAATAATCCAAAAGCCGTAGGCAGTGTTTGCAAAAGGTACATTAACGTTCATACCAAACATACCTGATACCATATTAGGTATAGCCATTACAATGGTAACGGAAGCAAGAAGCTTCATCACTATATTCAAGTTGTTTGAAATAACCGAAGCAAAGGCATCCATTGTACCTGACAAAATATTGCTGTATATGTTGGCCATTTCTATAGCTTGTTTATTCTCTATTATAACATCCTCAAGCACATCTTTATCTTCTTCATACTTTGTTATAAATTCAAGCTTTAACATCTTTTCTAAGGTTATCTCGTTTGATTTAAGGGATGTGGAAAAATAAACAAGGGATTTTTCAAGAGATAGCAGCTGAATCAATTCCTTATTTCTCATAGACTTATGCAATCTTTTCTCCACCATAACACTCTTTTTATCAATTTGTCGCAGATATAATAAATAGTAAGTAGCTATTCTATATAGTACTTGTAAAATAAAACGAGATCTTTTGTAAGTGAAAAAGGAACGAACCTTCCCATCCACAAAATCCGTAAGAATTTTACTGTTCTTTAAACAAACCGTTATTATTTCCTTTTCAGTGTGAATTATTGCCAAAGGATAGGTGTCATAGGTAAGAGAGTTATCTTCCATCTCAGTAAAAGGAATATCGACTATTACCAACACATTGCCGTCCTCTATATCAAGACGTGAAGCTTCTTCATCATCAAGAGGTGCTCTTAGAAACTCAAGTGGAACACCTGTCTTTTTGGATACAAGTAAAAGCTCTTGGTCTGTAGGTGCGACTATATTTATCCAGCAGCCCGCTTCCAAATTATCAACCTTCTGTAATGTATTGCTGTTTTCATCTATACTTTTATAAATGCTAATCAAAATAACACCTCCAAACAAATGATGTATTTAACAACAATATTATACCTTTTGAAAGTAGCCATGTATATAAGAAGTTAAATTCAACGGAACAATTAAAGTACAACATGAATATACAAAACAGCGTCTTATTTAGATAAGTAAGGAAAAACTTATGTTAAAGCATGTAGTGAGAAAAAATCAATAAAACAGCGTTTTTTTTAACTATACAAGCCTCACACAGCTTCTGCAAGCTGTAGATATTTGTTACTACACTATGTATAATCAATAAGGTAGGGACAACTTTGTATATATAGAATACAAATTATGGAGGGTTAATATGAAAACAATGTATAAGGAAGAGTTTTCAAAGAAAAGGCTTCCTGTTGTACTGGAGATAGTTTTTCTCATGGTACTTGTTATAGCTACATCGGATTACATTAAAAGAGGGGTTAGTCACAGTAGAATGATGTCATTGTTAATCACATTTATCGCACTCTTTGTAGTTGTACTATTTGCCGCCATAGCTATATTAAAATGCAGATATAAATTGAGGTATTCCGTTATTGCCGATAAATTTTTTGTTCATAAAATAAGTGGACAAGAAAGCAGAGTGGAAGAAAACATTAAGATAAAGGACATAACAAATATTAAGAGAGTGAGCATAATGGATTACGCTGTAAACAGAATAAAAAATGACAGCTATCTTGTTTCTATTCCAAGCAGAGCCATGTATGTTTGCAGCTATAAACATGAAAATAAATGTAAGGCCTTCTTTTTTCAACCTAGTGATAGTTTGTTGAGAAAATTAGCTGAGGCAATGAATAATGAAAATGATCGTATGGTTTCATAAGAATAAAAAATAGAGGGTAACCTCTATTTTTTATTTCCCATAAAATTCCCCCTTAATTTCAGTAAGAATACTTGGCTTTTCAATAATATCCAAAGCACTTACGGCTAAGGCAGCGGAAGCCTTCAGAGCTGTTTCCTGAGCAAAGGGCTTTAAGGTTTCAGCTGCAAATTCAACGGTTCCATATTGGACTAAAACATTTTCTGTTATTTTAATGTATGGATGAATACTTGGAACTACATGACTAACCGATCCCATACTTAAACCTCGCTCATCATGTTTTGGACCGGAAGAATCGATTATGCCGAGTTCCTTGAGATTGTGGCTGAATATACGGGATAGAGGGGCATTACTCTTCATCTCAGCATTGGGCAGTTCATATATTCTTGATTCGAAGGATAAATTACTGATAAAGGAAGCGGTGTCGGCCAATTTAATAATTTTATCTTTTACTTTTTCACATATGTCCAAACTATCCGAGCGTATATATATTTTAATTTCAGATACGCCTGACGGAAGTGAAGGTGTGAGCCCCCCGCTGTTAATCAGGGTATCTATTTGAGTGCTGTTACAGCTTTTCAACAGAGTGTTAATTCCATTAATGACAAACAAGCATCCGTCCATTGGAGAGATACAATCGGGTTTTAAATATGTTACTCCATTAACTCCGGTAAATTTGATGCTTAATGGCAAGATACCCTTTGACGTACCACTATCTGCAGATAATATATCCGGATGAACCATCATGGCTGCATCTATATCTTCAAATACCTTCTGTCTTGCCATGGTTACTTTTGCTCCGCCTACGTATTCCCCGGGACATCCAAGCAATATAACTGTCCCACCAGTATTGTCTATGATTTTGGAAAGAGCCCTGGCTGCGGCTATTGATATTGCAGAAATTAAGTTATGTCCGTTTATATGACCTTGCGGCAGCACAGCATCATATTCACAT
>JAEZDX010000363.1 GCA_023417975.1 Bacillota bacterium | reverse complement strand
GTTGTGTACAGCGTATTGAGTGAGTTAAAAATTGAGCCTAATGACAATGTGAAAGCTTTGATTGAGGCAGCTATTAAGGAAGCAGTAAACTCTTTGGGGCACGAATCCACTGCTGCAGCATCGAAGGATAACTAAATATAGGACAAAATATATATAGACAATGGAAGAGTAGTAATACGCCATTGTCTATTATAAACAAAGGGTGATAAAGTGGATGAGGTGTATAAAATTATTGATGCTTGGTATTTGAAACTGGCAACCGGTGTTATAGCTACCATGCTGGCACCATTTAAGATATCCTTTTTCATATTATGTGTGATGATTTTTATCGATACTATAAGCGGCAGTATATATGCTGCAAAGATTAAAAAGTTTAGCAGCAGGGGTATGAGAAAGGCTCTTAAAAAAGTATTGGTGTACTATATCTGCATTTTGGTTGTAAGGTTAATGGAGATTGGAATAGCATCCATACTGGAAACAGATATTTTGACGATTGTCATGATTAGCTTTCTTATTATTACTGAGACTGCCAGTGTGCTGGAAAACCTCACATTATTGGGGGCACCTCTGCCTGGAAAGCTTACGAATTTTATTATTGAACAAATAAAAAGTCCTGCAGTTAAAGATCTATTTTCGGCAGGAATAAACAAAAAGGAGTATATAGGCGAAATTTTAGAAATGACACAATTTCATCTTCCTAATCTTCAAGACGATAATATAAGGAAGATGCTAGATATAAAGTTTCAGGAATGGGCTCAATTTGTTAATATAATAGACTATCAATTTAACAGCAGCTTGGATAGCAAAGAAATTTTATATTACAGAGTATCGAATTTAATAGATTTAACTTTTGAGAGAATTAATGAAAAGTGGAAGCATGAAGATATACCTGACAACTGTATAAATGCTTTTGGCATATGGCATGCACCTACTGTTAAAAGATGGATGAAGGATATAAAAGCAGTTTGTTACAGTGATAATGATGAAGAAAAGAAGAAAACGCAAATAATAGAAAAGGTGATAATCCTTTTGTATCAAACATTAACAGACGTTCGTAAGTTTGAATGCTTCAGTGATGAAAAGAAAAAAACGTAATAATTAAAGCCCTTACAGCAACTGTAAGGGCTTTAATTCAATAGTTTAAAATATCCAGACCTTCTGTATCAAAAATATCAAAGAGCTCTATAGACCTAAGTATTTCTTTTTTTGCAAGCTCAATGTAGCCATATTTAAAATACAATTTCCCAAGCTGTAAAAGCACAGTTTAATCATTAATAAGATTTAAAAGCACAAGAGTTTTTTCAAGAAGATCAAATTCATTATTAACAAGGAGGATATCACAGATTTCAAAAATACAGGAAGTATATTCAGTGTCGTATTCATGTTCGCTGATGATAGAAGTCGATGCATCTGTAAGTAAATTAAAAAATTGAGTATATACAGACAGAACCTTTTTGTTATATCGGGACAGCCGGTCCTTGTCTAATCTATTTAGTACTTTCCAAGCAGAATCTTTTCTTCCATAGACCAAAAGACATATTAGCTTATACATCATTACTTTGAAAAAGTATGGATTATCTTCAGAAAAAGTATTTATATATCGAATACACTCGTCATATTTTGACGAGCGTACCAGACATTTGGTTTTTAAAAAAGCAAGACTGTCAGAAGAACTATTAGTGAGAAAATATTTATCGATATATTCTAGTGCAGCTTCATAGCAGCCTTCCATGTAAAAAATATCGGCAATTGTAAGAAGTTTGTTTTCTTGAGGAGAAAAAAATGCTTTGATTTTTGATATAAAGTCATCCATATTTAAACTTTGAAGCTTAAATAGATGGGCTATATAGTATTGTACTTGAAAATAGTTTTCCTTTAATTGCAGTGCCTCTTTACAATATTTTATGGCTAAATCAAAATCATTAAGTCTTGTATATAGTTTTGAAAGTTCGAAATAGGATTTATAGCTTGAGCTCTCTTTACAAACTATAGATTCCCTAAATGCATTTATTGCAGGGCCCGGAAGGTTCATAGCTTTATATATAAGACCTTTTTCATAATAGGTCTTTAGTGCATCTGTCTTTTCGCGCATGTCGTGCGGCATAAGCATATCACCTCAATATATCTAAGCCATCGGTATCATATACTTCAAATTCTTTAATTGATCTTATAATTTCTTTTTTCGCCAAATCTTTGAAACCATATTTATTATATAGTTTTCCGAGCGCCAGTAATACAGACTTATCACTTATTAAATTTAGTAAACCTAAAGTGCGCTCAAATTCATCATACCTTTTATTTATAAGCAATATCTCACATATTTCAAAAATTATAGGAGTATATTCCTTTTCTTTTTCGTCCTCAGAAATTACTTCAATATCTCCATTTGCGAAAAGCTTTATAAGCTGGGAGTACACCAGAAGCATTTTCTTGTTGTAATCTGACAAAGAGTCAATTTCGAAGCTTTCTATAATGCTTTTTGAAGAGCCATAAGTTCCTATTAGAAGAGAACTCAATGCTTTGTACATTGAAAAGATAAAATAGAAAGAGCTGCCCTTTTGTATTGAAGTTTGCTCCAAGCACTGGTCAAAAGCTCCCGTTCTCAGCAGTGCGCGTACTTTAAGCAGCATAAGGTTTTCTCCAATCATCCCGCTGCCCTCACATTTTTTAATATATTCCAAAGCAATATCGTAATAACCCTCAAAGTAAGATATATCAGCTAGAATTTGATATGCTTTAGGATAATCCGCAAAAAAACTTTCCAGTGTTTTTTTAAATTCATCCGCAGCAGTATTCTTTTCCCTTAATATATGTCCTATATGATATACAGGAGAAATAAAATCCGGTTTTGAACGAATAGTATCAACGTAACAATTGTAGGCACTATCATAGTCTTTTAAACGCATGTATACATTCGCTAAATCATAATGAGCTTTAAAGCTTCCCGTTCCGTAAATAAATCTGTAATCCAAAGGAGGGTCTCCTAGCTCTATGCACTTTTCAAGGGTAGATATTTCAAGGGTCGGCATATTACGACGGTTATATACCAAGGATTTCAGATAGTATAGATCAGTAAACTGAGGGTAATATTTTATGCCAATATCTGCAATTTCCAAAGCTTTATCATATTGACCTAAAGTATAAGCAGTAACTACAATTCTCGCGATAAGAATAAAACCATAACCGGAATTGGGATTGAAGTTTTCAAAAGCTTTGTTATAATGCTCTAAGGCTTTTGAATAGTTATCTTCGGAATAGTATTCATTAGCCAAATTGAAGTGAGCATATTTGTTTTCAGGATCTTGTTTCAGTTGTTCTTCAAGAAGCGGGATATTTCTGGATCTTTTTTGCTTGGAAGCCATTACATCCGATAAATAGCCATAGTGATATATCTTTATAGGACATGATATATCTTGTATACTGTAGAGTGAGTTGACTAACTGATTATGGACGGCTCCTTCATAGTGAAACCCATGATTATTTTTAAATAGTCGAGGGTTTAGATTTACGCATATATCGTTATCATTTATTGAATTACCGCCATAATTCAGTGTCTCAAAAAAATACACAGCATTTTCATCCAGATCGCTATTTATAAGCTGTTTAAACGTCTCTAGATCCTCACTGCAAAATTCATCGTCTCCATCCATTATAAGTATCCAGTCCTTAGTAGCATATTTTAGCGATTCGTTCCTTGCATCACTGAAGTTATTATTCCACTTGTAGAAATGAATAATGGCACTAAAGCTTTTGGCGATACTTAAGGTATTATCGGTAGATCCGGTATCAAGCAGTATTATTTCATCTACTATATCTTTTACACTTTTAAGACAAGCCGGAAGAAATCTTTCTTCATTTTTTACTATCATACATAGACTTACAGTATTACTCACGAACGATACCTCCTTTTCAAAAAGAAACCAAGGAGTACCTTAAGGTACTTCTCGGTTTGTTTGTCTAATATCTTCCGTTAAATACAACCTGCATATCCTGAGCAGATGCGCTTGAAGTTGTAAAATTCACACATATATATTTCATATAATAATCATTTGTTATAACTACAGGAGAGTTAACTACTGTTGCTGTCTGCTGAATTAATACACGTGGAAAACTACCTAAAACGCTGCTTGGTGTTACTGCAAGCTGTGCTGTAACGCTCTGAGGGGAACCGGTAAGATTCTGGATATACCATGAAGTATCCTGAAATTTTGATATATCAATCAAGGCTGTATAAACCGGAGTAGCTGAGGTCACAGATGTTGTCAGGATAGTCATTGTAAAGGTTCTATCAGCAAGCTTAACATTTGTTGTACCACCTGCAAGTCTAACAGTACCACCATTTAACTTAACAGTACCACTGGCAACTCTAACAGTAGGAACACCAACAACCCTGACAGTACCGCCGTTAAGCTGAACAGTACCACCAGCAAGT
>JAEZDX010000257.1 GCA_023417975.1 Bacillota bacterium | reverse complement strand
AATATACGCAGCTTCTATATTTATAATTTGCTATATCTTTTGGGTTCTTGCAGCACTTTCGGCTCCGGAGGCTGTTTCGCCGGTTGAGGTTTATGCCGGTGGAATAATAGTATGTTTAATTATAAGCTACATAAGCTCTATATTTTTTATAAAAGATAATGCTTTTTCACTCCTTTACCCTAAAAGATTAGGGGCGTTTATAGTATTTATAGGATATTACATTTTACATATGGTGAAGGCTCATTGTAATATTGCCATGAAAGCATTTTCACCAAAGATAAATATTACACCGGGGATATTGAAGCTAAAGACTGACTACAAAGATGAGAAGGCTTTGGCAATGTTGGAGAGATGTATAACGTTATGTCCGGGAACCATTGTTATGGATACTGTGGAGGAAAGTGGTTCTTCTTGCATGTATGTGCATTGTATTGAGGTGCAAGGCAAGGATACTAAAGCTATTAATGCAGCAATAGCAGAAAAATATGAGCCTAGATTTGGGAGGATTTTTAAATGAATAGTATAGTTGAAGCTCTGATGCAAAGAGATATACTAGTGGTGGGAATTATATTGACTGCTGTATGTATTTTGCTGTTATACCGGGTTGTAAAAGGACCACACGTGGTAGATAGATTGATTGCTGTATGTTGTATTCAAGTATTAATAGGAATTGTAATGATATTGGCAGGAGGCTATGAAAGTAATGCAATATTTTCGGATCTTGGATTTATCGTAGTATTACTTGCTTTTGGTCAGTGTATATTTCTTTCTAAGTATGTGGAGGACAAGCTATGATTTTTCGGGTAATTATGGACATTTTATTTGCTGTAGGAGTGTTTTTTATACTTTCAGGAGTAATAGGTTTGTTTAGAATGCCGGATACGTACTGCAGGCTTCAGTGTGCCGGTAATATAGTTACTATGGGATGTATACCTATATTGGCAGCTATGGCTTTATTCGGGTTTTCTACCGGAAATATTGCTATAGGAATTAAAGCATTATTTGTAATCTTCTTTATTTTAGTGCTTTATCCTGTAGCAATACAAGCTTTAATAAAGGCGGCTTATAAAGGCGGGGCAAAAATGGACTTAAGAAGCAAAGCGGATGACTACGGGAGGGATAAAGCAAATGAGTAGCATTGCAGTATTAAATATTTTAATATTGACCGGCATTGTTGCAGCTGCACTGATAGCTGCAATTTCTGATGAATTATTCACTAGTATAATTGCAATGTCTGTACTTGGACTATTTATGGCTATGGAATTTTTACTTCTAAAAGCCCCGCAGGTAGCATTTGCGGAAGGTGTAGTTTCAGCCATTCTTTTACCTGTTTTATTCATTGCAGTGATGAGAAGGGTAAAAGATAAAACCTGTCAGCTTCAAGATGATCAAAGGGGGGATAAATAGATGAAAAAGGCAGCTATTAGTTTCTCATTAACAGTACTGGTTATATTTTTTATCTATGCTTCATTAAAAATGACGGATGATTTGAGGCAATCCCCTAGCTATGAAGGAATAGCACAGGAGGGTATAAACAGTGCAGTAGAAAAAAACGGAGCTATAAGTAGTACAAGTATTGTAGTTTCCGATTTCAGAAGCTATGATACTATATGCGAAGCAATTCTTCTATTTACTGCTTCCACTGTCGTATTAGTAATATTAAAAAAGCAGAGGAAAAGTAAAGGAGGAAAGTAAGTATGAAAAAAGAAACTAAAAAAATAAGTCCCATGCTTTCAGCCAGTGCGGGTATTTGTTTCCCAATCTGTTTGACATTGGGAATCTATATGATATTTACAGGAAGCCTTACGGGAAGCGGCGGTATATCCGGAGCTATTCTGATAGCTGCTGCCATTGCGGTTTTTCCTTTGTTAAACAGACGAACCCTACAAAAGGATGAACTCAAAATAGGAAAGCTTGTTATAACCGGGAGAAAAGTAATACTGATAATATTAGCATTAGCACTTGCAGCAATGTATGGCGGATTTTTATATAATATGTACTTATCACACCGTGGTGGTGAAGCACAATTATTTGGTTCAAGTATTAACTTTTTCATAGAATTTTCATTAGCCTTTAAAGTACTGGCTCCTATAGGGCTTTTGATTATTTTGATGCTTAATGCCATAAATTCTAAAGATACGGAATAGAGGTGATACAATGCTGTTAAATTATATAGCGTCCTTTTTACTATTTATACTAGGTTTATATGTAGTTCTGACAAAGAGAAATTTAATCAAAATGATTATTGGAATTATTCTAATGAACAGTGGAATCAACTTACTCCTAATATCTATCGGATTTAGAGTGAACGGAACTTCTGCGGCATATATAACCGATTTGAGGGATGGTAAGTTTTTTATAGATCCTATTCCTCAAGCATTGACTTTGACATCTATTTTTATTAGTGCATGTATTACGGTTATTGCATTAGTATTTATTTTGAAGGTGAAAGAACATTATGGAACTATAGATGCTGATAAAGTAAGGAGGATGAAGGGATGAACGGATATGTAACATACTTGCCTCTATTGGCTATAATTATTCCTTTTACAGCAGCATTTATAATTTCATTATTCGGACATAGGCTGCTGACAATTAAGATAGCAGTGGCTGTTGCTGCGACGCTTTCATCGTTGGCGTGTTTAATTCTGCTATTTAAACCTATTGCTATACAAGGTAATATAGGAATATATTGGATGGGAAAATGGATTCCAAAAGGAAAACTCTGGGCCACCGGACTCGGTATACAAGTTGATAGTATGGGTCTTCTTATGGCTCTTATTACTACTGTATTAGTTGTGCTCTTAATGCTGTATGCTGCAAAATCAATGAAGCAGCATTACCACCTTGAAAAATACTTTATGTTAGTTCTGCTGTTTTTGGCAGGAATGTTGGGAGTTGTTTTCAGCGGAGATTTATTTAATATGTACATCATGATAGAGGTGATGTCCTTGGCGGGGTCCGCACTCATTGCCTTTAATAATCAGCTCCATAAATCAATAGAAGCAGGTTTTAAATATTTGATCATAAATACAGTGGGCTCATCTTTTATTTTGATGGGTACTGTATTGTTATATGCACAAACTCATACTTTAAACATGTCACAAATTACATCTTTAATGTATGGACAGGACTATAGCCAAATTGCTATTCTGGCTTTGATTTTCTGGCTGATGGGAATTGGTGTTAAGCTTATTATTATTCCTTGTCATTCAATTTGGGCAGATGTAGCTACCGCAGCATCTTCTTCGGCATCAGCTGCTATTTCAGGTGTTTCACTTTGCAGCGGTATATATGTATTGTTTAGAATACTTTTCCTAGTATTCCAGTCACAAGGAAGGTTCCAAATAGAATATTTACTATTAGTTTGGGGAGCAGCTGCTATGGTTATAGGTATAGCCATGAGCTTTAAACAGGAAGATTTAAAAAGATCCACTGCATTTTTACTGATTTCGGAAGTAGGTTTTATAATATGTGCGGTTGGTATAGGTTTATCTTCAATTACCGGTATATCTTTAAAGGGAAGTATAACAGCAATTTATTATACTATAACCTATACCGCAGCCGGTACACTTCTTTTACTTAGTGTAGGAGCTGTAAGCTATGCGGCCGGTACAACGGAAATAAGAAAATTAGGAGGTATTTTTAGAAAGCTTCCTTTTACTGCTGTGATGTTCTTTATAGCTTTGGCTGCAATTTGCGGTATTCCTCTATTCAGTGGGTTTATATCCAAATGGCTTTTTTATAGTGCTGCAATGCAGGCAGGTTTTATGCCTGTTGCTGTGATAGCTTTTATAGTATCCATATTTGCAATGATATATGCTGCAACAATAATAAAGGCTGTGTTCTTCGGAAAGCTATCAGCTGATAATGAGAATGTAAAAGAAATACCTTGGCTAATGAAGGTGCAAATGATTATTTTGTCCATTGGCTGCGCAGCAGGTGGCATTTTGCCAAAAGAATTATTTACGTATTTAATCAAACCTGCAGTACTTTCAATATATAATATTGAACATTTCATTGATGTAATGTTTGTAGACGGTTATGCCTCAAAAATGCTGAAGGAAAAACTTTTACTGCCCAAAGTAGATGCAATTATAAGCGGCTATAGAGAGCCTATGGCATGGTTTCTTCTTCTTCTTGCAGTATTAATCACTCTTGCTGTAGTACTTTACCGTCATATTAATACAATAAATCTACAGATGTATGCTATACAAAACGAGAAAAATATGAAAGATAAAAAACGCATTAAAGCATCGGATAAAGCCACCGTTTCAACACGATTTAAAAGTCAATTGCAATGGTATTATGATGGACTTCATAGAGTACATACAGGCAGTATAAATGATTATGTTCTTTGGATTGTATTCTGTCTGGCGGTAGTTTCCGTTTATCTGTTTGCAGTACTATAGGGAGGGGTAAATATGGATTCGGTAAAGGATATTTTGTTGATAATTTTTCATGTATTGTTTTTTCCCGGTGTTCTATTTAGTGCTGTAGTAGGGCTGCTGCTTGCGGGAATTGAGCGCCAATTCACAGATTTGTTCAGAAAAAGGAAGGTTTTTAGTTTACTTCAACCCTTTAAAGAAATATATGCACTTTTAAAAAGTGACAATAATCAATGGGGCAAGATATGGACAAAGCCTGTGTTTATATTGTTGATAGTTGGATTGCTATGTATTTCGGCAGCACCGATGTTTATACCAATTCTAGGTGTTACGTTGGTAAAAAACGGCGGCAGTGTTGTAATACTAATGTATATGATGACCATTCCATTAGTTACTTTACTTATTATTGGACTGCTGGAAAGAGAACAAGACAAAAGTATTAAACTTTTGAATGAAGTTTTCAGCAGGATATGTTTTCAAATAATTTTTCTAGGAATTGTTGTTGCTGTTGCAGGTAAAGCAGCCATAGCATCAAAGGAACACATAACCTTTTCCTTGGAAAGTATTATTCAATATCAAATAACCGGCGGAGTTGGAATCACAAAATGGCAGCTAATACCGGCGGCACTTTCCTTTTTTATGATAATTCCTGCAGTTATAGGCAGTTTCCCTTTTAATATAACAGAATTTGAAACAGCTGCATCAGATAATTTAATGAATGAAAACAACAATAAATATATATTTGTTTATAAATGCACTAAAGCAGTTAAAACAACCGTTTCAGCAATGATTTTTATTGAATTTTTTATAGGCTTCGGAATCATAGGTTTAACCGGAATTTATGCTATTAACCTCATAATAAGTATTTTAGTATGGTTCATTATGGCTGCACTTCTAATTACTGCAGCCGCAGCCTTTGGAAAAGCAGCATCAAGATTTGTAACAAGCAGCACAAATATAAAATTGGTTTGGATAATCCCAAGTTCCTTAATGGCTTTAAGTTTGATATTGGTTTATTTAAAGCTATAGTAACGTGAAAATTCTTATATTGAGAAATAACAAGAAATGACTTGTTATTTCTCTTATTTTTTGTTGCTAAATGTATCTTATCGGAATATTAATATATTATATAGAAAATAATAACTATCTTTATCTAGTATACTTCAGGGGGTGAGCTTAACATTGAAACAAGAGTTAGACTATAAGCAGATAGCATTTGAAGCAAATATCTCAAAAAAGAATAACGACGTTTCAGCTTATTATGTACCTGCTTATGAGGACATTCTCAATAAAATCAAGACATACGTTTCGTTGGAAACAGAGGGCTATAATATATATATTGTAGATAACTATTCAAAGTATAGGATGGAAAGTATTATAAGTACAATTGAGGAATCGCTCAGCGGTGATAAAGTGCAGGATATTTGCTACGTTATAAAAAATGATAAAAAAGAACCTGAACCTATTATTCTCTCAAAAGGTAAAGGCGTAGATTTGAAGAGTGCTTTAGAGGATATACAGAGTAGTTACTCTGAACTTGCCATTAATTTTTACGATAATTCAATTCCGGAAAAGGATTCAATTGTTAAGGCTATGCAAAAGAGACGAAATGATTTGGTGGCGGTTCTTTTGGATACTTCTAAGGAAGCCGGCTTTGATGTAAAACCTACTGTCAGCGGTTTTAGTTTTGTACCTCTAAAAACTGAAGGAGCTAAAGAAAGAGATAATAGTTCAACAGATTTAAATCTTACAGATGAGGTGTTTGAAAAGCTCAGCCTTTTAAAGGTTAAGGCTAGAGAAATATTGGAGAC
>JAEZDX010000228.1 GCA_023417975.1 Bacillota bacterium | reverse complement strand
TGATCGACTTAAGCATTTCCATTGCCTCCTCTGTTCAAGAAATATATATTTCAAATACGAAAATAAGTAAGAAAGAACTGTTTTTTTCAGGCATGAATGTTGGACGTGATATGATGGGAACAATGGCTAACACCTTAATATTGGCCTTTACTGGTGCCTCGTTAAATATGATAATAATAATTTACTATTATAATGTAGGCTATAATCAACTAATCAATATGGATATGGTAAATATCGAGATAATTCAGGGTCTAACGGGTAGTCTTGCAGTGATTTTAACTGTTCCCATTGTTGCTTTTATATCTTCAAGACTAATCCCTATGTTCTCTACACAAAAGAAAACTATAAAAGTGCCTGCTAAGAAAAATTTAAAAAGGTAGTTCCATATAACAATAAAAAGACTGGAGGCCATTTAACCAGCCTCCAGTCTTTTATAAATTACGGTTATACTTTATAAAGCTTATTTCTCAAATGGGTTTTCTGTGCTATAAAGCATTCCCTTTGGCTGATTAAAGCCTAATTCCTTAACACCAAGATATTTGAATAAGCTGTAGATTGCCTTTCCGAAGTGTCCGAAAGCAACTGCGCCATGGTGTGGGTATCTCTTTTCGATCAATACGTGACGGTAGAATCTTCCCATCTCAGGAATTGCAAATATACCTATAGCTCCGAAGGAACGTGTTGCAACCGGTAAAACTTCTCCTTCAGCAACATAAGCTGTCAATTCTGCATCTGCATTGCTCTGTAAACGGAAGAATGTAATATCTCCAGGTACTATATCTCCTTCAAGAGTTCCTCTAGTTATATTTGGCTCTTGATTTGGTTCAAGTGCTCTAGCCATTATCATCTGATGCTTCATAGTTCCGCAAGTTAATTTGCATGCTGCAGTATTTCCGCAGTGGAAGCCCATGAAAGTATCCTTTAATGTATAGTCAAACTTACCCTTAATTTCTGTCTCATACATATCTGCAGGAACAGTGTTGTTTATATCAAGTAATGTTACAACATCCTGGCTTATGCAAGTTCCGATATATTCGCTTAATGCTCCGTATATATCAACTTCACAGGATACTGGAATTCCCATTGCTGATAAACGGCTGTTTACATAGCAAGGAACAAATCCGAATTGAGTCTGGAATGCAGGCCAGCACTTGTTTGCAAATACTACAAACTCTCTTGAACCCTTATGTTCTTCCATCCAATCCAATAATGTAACTTCATATTGAGCAAGCTTTGGTAGTATACCAGGCATCTTGTTTCCTGCACCTAATTCCTTTTCCATGCTGGCAATTACTTCAGGAATTCTTGCATCATTTGCATGTGCATTAAATGCAGCAAATAAATCAAGCTCTGAATTTTCTTCTATTTCTACACCTAAGTTGTATAACTGCTTGATTGGTGCGTTACAAGCAAGGAAGTCCTGTGGACGAGGTCCGAAGGATATTATCTTAAGATTCTTTAATCCTAGTAATGCAGTTGCAACTGGAACGAATTCTGATATCATATCAGCAACTTCGCTTGCACTTCCAACCGGATACTCAGGGATATAAGCCTTTATGTTTCTAAGTGCTAAATTGTAGCTTGCATTTAGCATTCCACAGTAAGCATCTCCACGGCCGTTGATTAAGTTATCTCCGCTTTCTTCAGCTGCAGCTGCAAACATTACAGGACCATCAAAATACTTTGCAAGTAAAGTTTCGGAAGTTTCTGGTCCAAAGTTTCCAAGATATACTACTAGAGCATTAACTCCTGCTTCCTTTACTTCCTTTAATGCCTTCTGCATATGCTTTTCATTTTCTACAGTAGTCATACATTCAAAAATATCTCCATGAGACTTTTTGTAAGCTTCTACTACAGCCTTTCTGCGGTTTTCAGAAAGTTCCATAGGAAAACAATCTCTGCTTACTGCAATAACACCCAATTTAACTTGTGGTATATTTTTCATTATTTATTCCTCCAATTTATATAAATTTATTATTATAAGCTTTTTATTTAATAGAAATGTTTTCTCCAACCAAACCTATAAATGCACCTTGCGCACCAAGATCGGTTTCTTTATGTCCAATTAACCATTTATTTCTCGCAAATAGCAATGCATCTTCACCGGTCTTTTCAACCTTATTCTCCAAAGCTAAATTTGTGTCCTTCGGTAATACAACTACACATCTGAATCCACCTTCATTAGCATTGCATGGAGCATAATGAAGAGTAGTTCCATATACCTCTATTGCTGTACCTGCAGGAACAAAAAACGCCTCAATCTTTGAAGTATCAAAAGTATAATCTTCTGCAATGTCTTGTTGACTTCCAAGAAGCAATATAAGATCAGTAACAGCAACATTTATTTCAGAAGAACGGTGGTACTCAACTGCATTTAGCATATAATTATTGCCGTTGCAATAACCTATTTGTATCGGCAGTTCGCCATATTCTCTTACTCTTAACTCTTCAGCTATTTTCAGTGACTCAAGTTCTTTTATTGATGGTTCATAAACTACATCACTTGGCAGTGGTGTACTCTTCATTGCTTCAATCAGCTCTGAAAAATCATAATTTTTCAAGACTTGTCCATATTTCTTAAATTCACTGTCTGAAACTTTTTTAATAATCATCCTTGCCCTTCCTTTCGATTGACTTATATATTTACAAACTGACTCACCTAATACATATGCTCTAGGCTGCAATTTATAAAACTATTTATTAGATATTAGCCTTTAACTACCTTTTCAGCAGTTTTAACAACATTATCCACAGTAAAGCCGAACTGTTCAAATAATATTTCGGCTTTTCCGGAAGCACCGAAGGTATCAAGAGAAATTACTTCTCCATCAATGCCTACATACTTATGCCATCCAAAGGATGTCAATGCTTCTACAGCAACTCTTGCTCTTACTGACTTAGGCATAACAGATTGCTTATAAGCCTCATCCTGTGCTTCGAATAATTCAAAGCTAGGCATACTTATAACTCTAGCATCTATTCCCTTTGCTTCCAATTGTTCAGCTGCATTGTAGATTAATTCCACTTCAGAACCTGATGCCATCAACAGTACATCCGGAGTTTCTTTCTTAGACTCTTTAAGAATATATCCTCCCTTTAATGCTCTCTTTGCACATCCATCATATAGCGGAAGCTTTTGTCTTGTAAGCACTAATGCTGTAGGAGTAGCTCCATTAGTAACAGCATAGTACCAAGCTGCTGCGGTTTCTTTTGAATCTGCAGGTCTGAATACTGCCATATTAGGCATGCTTCTAAGTGCTGCCAGCTGTTCTATAGGCTGATGTGTAGGTCCGTCTTCTCCAACACCTATGCTGTCATGAGTCAAAACATAAGCTATAGGAAGCTTCATTAATGCGGATAGTCTCATTGCGCCCTTCATATAGTCACTGAAAACAAAGAAGGTTGCACAGAATACTTTAAGTCCTCCATGAGCATACATTCCGTTAACTATTGCTGCCATGGCATGTTCTCTTACTCCAAAATGAAGATTACGTCCGCTTCTGTCTTCAGCCGAGAAATCTCCCTTATCCTTCATATAAGTTTTATTGGAAGGAGCTAAATCTGCAGATCCGCCAATAAAGTTAGGAATAAGCTCAGCTAATCTGTTAATAACAATTCCTGAAGAATCTCTTGTAGCCATAGCCTTATCAAAGCTCCAAAGCTCTTCATTGTTAAGCAGTGCTTCTTTATCGATTTCACCGCTTAACCATTTTGTATACTCTTCTGCAAGTTCAGGATAAGCCTCTTTGTATGAAACAAACAGCTTGTTCCATTCTTCTTCCTTGGAAACTCCACTTTCAATATAAGAATTCATATTTGTATATACTTCATCAGGCACATAGAAAGCAGGTTCAGTTTTCCAGCCTAAGTTTTCCTTCATAGCAATTACATTTTCTGCACCAAGAGGTTCGCCATGAGCTGAAGGCTTTCCTTGCTTTGCAGGACATCCAAAACCAATCTGATTTTTCACAATTATGATAGAAGGCTTTGTTGTTTCAGCTTTTGCCTTTTCTATTGCACTGTCAATTGCAGCAATGTCATTTCCGTCTGCAATATTAAGTACTTGCCATCCATATGCTTCATATCTTTTAGCCACATCTTCTCTAAAGGCTATATCGGTGTTTCCTTCAATGGAAATATTATTTGAATCATACAATACAACTAACTTTCCCAGTCCTAAGGTTCCTGCCAAGGATGAAGCCTCACCTGAAATTCCTTCCATGAGACAGCCATCTCCAACTATAGCATATGTATAGTGATCAACTACTTTATAATTGTCCTTATTAAACTTTTCTGCAAGATGTGCTTCTGCAATTGCCATACCTACAGCATTACATATACCTTGTCCAAGTGGTCCGGTAGTGATTTCTACACCTTTTGTGTGACCATATTCCGGATGTCCTGGGGTTAAACTGCCTACTTGTCTGAAATTCTTTATATCTTCAACAGTTATTCCATATCCAAATAAGTGTAGTAATGAATATTCAAGCATTGAACCATGTCCAGCAGATAGAACAAATCTATCTCTATTATCCCAATCAGGATTTTTTCCATTATGATTCATCTTTGTCCATACTGTAAACGCCATAGTTGCTGCGCCCAGCGGTAGTCCTGGATGTCCTGACTTCGACTTTTCAATCGCATCTGCTGAAAGTACTCGAATTGCATTGATGGATAATTGATCTAATTCTCTACTCATATCTCTTCCTCACTTCACATTATTTTTTGCATACTATTTATAAAATAACGGCTAGTTTGCGTTATTATTATAACACATTACGTATTTTTTAGTTAATCTCTAAAAACTCCTCTATTGGCATCATAGCTGCCCCTAACAAATATGATTCTTTAAAATTGGCGATGCTTATACTGCAGCTGCTTTCGTCTGTAAACAGATTATCCTTGTAGATATTTTTTTTCAAATCCTCCAGCTTATGCTTAAGCAGACTGTTTATATCTCCACCTATAAATATGCTGTTAGGATCCAATATCATGATTAAATTGGATATCCCTAAAGATAATATATTTATATACTTGTCCAATGCATTTTCTGCCACTTTATCCTTTTGATTATATTTATCTTCAAATTCCTCTATATCATTAATAAAGATATTTGAAACTTCGTTATAATTTTCTATAAGAGAATTCATAGAAGTGTATGCTTCTAAGCATCCCTTGGCACCGCATTTACATTCTTTGCCCTCTAACGCTATCTTAATATGTCCCAATTCTCCGGATGAATTATTATCTCCCCTATATATCTTTCCGTTTATTATTATCCCTAAGCCTAAGCCGTCAGTTATTGATATATAGAGCAGATTTTTTAGCATATCCTTTCTGTTTATAAATTCATAATAGGCAGAAAGATTAGCCTCATTATCTACATATATAGGTACATTTAGGTATTCAAACTTTCCTCTTAAGTTAAAGTTTTTAGCTCCTAAAAGATACGAATACTTTATTATTCCTTCTGTGAAATCCACAGTTCCAGGCAGAGAAAATGCAACTCCCAATAGGTTTTGAGAGCTTATATTATTTTTCTTCATTAGCTCGTCTAGCTTTTCTTGTACTAGAGCTACAATGTTTTCAATTCCATTATTACCATGTCTTACTCTTATGCTTTCCACAATATTCTTTTTCAAATTTACTAACGACATTTTAACATGCTTTGCTGTTAATGCAACCCCTACAGAATATCTGCAATTCTCATTAAGCTTAACTGCAATCGCTTTCCTTCCGCCAGTGGATTCCAATGTTCTGACATCTTCTACGATACCTTCATTTTTCAGCTCAGAAATATTATTGGAAACCGTAGTTATACTTATATCTAGCAGTCTGGAAATAGACAGCTTTGTTATTTCATTCTTCTCCAGTAATAATGCCATGATTTTTTTCCTGTTAGTTTCTTTTATCTTACTGTGATTAATCTCTATCAAAACTGAGAATACCCCTTTCGGCTGCTGTGAAGATATTTATTGCTTGCTTAATATAAAATTCAAACTTTTTATTAAAGTTTTTAAATTACTTTTTAAATGTATTTTAATAAGTTTATTTTACTTCTTTTTTGCTTTTTCATCAATATGTTTTCGTAAACTTTTTCATAAATATTAAAAATATTTTTCTTGAGTCAAAACCTAACGCCCATCATAAGTTATATATTCCTAATTTTGGGTCAAACAACATAAATATAACTATGCTTTATACTATATCATTCTTTACATTATCTGCTGTATTTCTTATACTTCTTACAAAGCTCTCATCAATAAGATTATACCTATCTTCAATATTCTTTGACGCAGCTCCGAAATAAACATGAGACCTTTTACTTACGGAAGAATCAATTTGGGGTATGAAGGATGCAATATTTATTTGATTACAACCAAGCTTTGGAAGATATTCATCAACATTATGCAATTTAACGCCTCCGGGAAGTATTTCCAGCCTATTACCGCAATAGTTCACCATTTCTCTAATAAGCTTCCAGCCTTCTTCAAGTGAATTTTCCTGTCCCTTTGTAAGCACTCTCTTTATCCCAAGACTTATGAGCTTATCAAGTGCTTTGAAAACATCCGGAACAACATCTATGGCTCTATGAAATACAACTTCCTTATCTTTACACAGCTCAATCAATCTCTTACATTTCTCTTCATCTACCTGACCATCTTCTTTTAAAGCACCGAAAACTATTCCGTCTGCTCCGCAGCTTAGGGCCATCTTAATATCCTCTTCCATAACACTAAGCTCTTCTTCAGAATAACAAAAACCGCCTTCTCTAGGCCTAATCATAACCATAATCGGAATATTAAGCCTTCGCTTAGCCTCAATTATCGCACCCGCCGAAGGGGTTAGCCCTCCGAACATTATACCTGAGTTCAACTCTACTCTATCTGCTCCGCCTCGCTGTGCTTCCACTGCATCGGATACAGACCCACAGCATACTTCAATCGTTATTTTTCTTTGCATTTTTCCCTCCATTAAGTAAATTTAATAAAAAAACATCTTTACAGTATTTCTAAATTTTGCACACCTGAATGGAAATAAGCTTCATATATTCATCCATATCTGAATTTGTAAGAGTACTAAGCAAGTCTGTTTCATATGCACTCCCACATACAACATAGCCCTGTTTATTAATAGAAGCTAAAAGTCGTTCATACGTCAAATACATTGTATCATAGGAGCCTTGATGGTAGGTAGATGCATACATGCCTTGTGGCTTTACAAGCTTATGTATTGACTCAGCTTCAAAAGCTTCAGGAATTTTTATTCCGAAACAGCTTATATTTTTAAGTTTTCTTTCAAGTAAATCTTCTTTTTTTATAATAGTGCAAACAGGATTCTCAAAATCTATTTGAAGCGCCTTAGAATGATTACATAATGTAATAAAGCTTTCCATATATGCTTTATCATCTGCAGTTTTACATTCTTCTATCATAAAATTTTCGTGCCCATGTTCCTTGATTTCTACCTTATTTAAATCTTTAACTTCAATAACCTGTTCTAGTAATCTTGTACGTGCCTCAATCTTTTTTCGAATTTTGTCTAGCTTTTGAATCTCTATATCAACCTTGTGCTTTTGCTGCCTCAGCATCTCAATACAATTTCTTGCATTGCGTTTACTTAAATATTCTTTCAAAGTTTTTATAGGTACCCCCAGATTTCTGAAGGTCAATATGGAGTCTAATTCATCAGCCTGCTCCAACGTATAAAATCTATACTCTTTTTCACCGCGTTTTGCCGGTGAAATCAATCCTATTGTATCATAATATATAACCGTTTGCTTTGAAACTCCAAGCATTTTTGCCAGTTCTCCTGTGGACAGATATATTTTATCGCTCATATCATTACAACCCTCTTGACTATATAGTTACTATACACCTTATTATAGCAGTTGCAAAATAAGTCTACAATATTACTAAAGATACAGGTGATTATACATGCTAAATAGAAACAAGGATTTATCTTATAATAAAAAAATGATTATTGCAATTTTTACTTTAGCTTGGCCTTCAGTGGTAGAGCAAGCTCTGCAGACTATAGTCCAGTATGCCGATTCTGCAATGGTTGGCAGAATTGGTGCACAGGCTTCTGCTGCTGTAGGTCTTACAACTACAGTAACCTGGCTCATAAACGGGCCATTTTTTGCCATGGGCATAGGTGTTCTTGCATACATATCCATGTCTATAGGAG
>JAEZDX010000168.1 GCA_023417975.1 Bacillota bacterium | reverse complement strand
CCTTACAGGTTCACCGGTGAAGGAGTTTTTCTCATATTATTATGCTCAGGCAAATGCTAATGCTGTATATAATCAGCTATCGACCATAAAAGCAGGAGATAATGTCCAAGGAGAAGTTATAGGTGATAAAGTTTCTATAGTTCTTGATCCAGAAATGGAAGGTTCTATTTACTCTTCACCATATGACGGAGATGGCTTTCCATTAGTTAAGCTAGACCTATACAAGGACGGTACCTTAAAGCAAAACTGGGGAAGTGTTCGTTACAGCCATTATCTAGGTATTCCAGCCACAGGTGAAATAGGAAACTTTAGTGTAAGTGGCGGTGAAAAATCCGAGACAGAATTAAGACAAGGTGCTTATCTTGAACTTCTTGCGTTCTCGGATTTCCAGATGGACACGATAACCGGTGATTTTGCAGGTGAGATTCGTCTTGGATATTACTGTGACGGCACTGAGAGAACACCTGTAACCGGCGGTTCCTTATCCGGAAATATTAAAAAAGTACAGCAAAATATATATCTATCCAAAGAATTACAGCAGGACAATAACTTTATCGGACCAAAGACTATCCTTATAAACGGCGCTTCAATCGCAGGCTGTAATTAATATACTGTTTAGTAGAGGGTTGAGACATATCTCATCCCTCTGTTGCTTTATAGCCTTCACAAGCTTTCTTGTTAGGAGCTTCAAGAAATAGCTTTGCATTCTTGCTGTTTTTCAAGCGTAACCCTATTATAAATACTAATTAACTCTTCAAATATTACATTCCAAGAACGCTGTAAAACTGTTTCTTTAGACCTCTCCAGCAAGTAATTTCTCAGCTCTCTATCATCTATAATTTTTATGATTGAATCTGTAAGTTCAAGTGAATCACCGGCATTAAACAGTAATCCGTTCACCCTATGCTGAACTATTTCCTTAACTCCTCCGGTATTAGGTACTACTACCGGCAATCCGGATGCCATAGCCTCCAGTACTACATTACCAAAGGTTTCAGTAGGTGACGGAAAAACAAAAATATCACTTGAAGCATATATCTCTGCAAGTTCTTGCCCTTTTTTATATCCTGTAAAAATAGTATCTTTGGGAAATTCTCTCTTATATTTTTGAAGGTCAGGACCAGCTCCAGTTATAATTAGAGCTACTTCTCCTTTATACTTATCTTTTAATTTATTATAGCTTTTCAGTAAAATATCTATGGCTTTTTCAGGCGCAACTCTTCCAACGTACAGCAAGACGATCTTATCATTAATTCCTAGTTTTTTTCTTAGTTCTATATTTCTAAATTTATGGTTGAAACACTCACTATCAATTCCTCTTGAATAGATTTCAACCTTAAGTATTCCTTGATTTTTAAGCAGGAATTTCGTGTCTAAGGAAGGACATAGTGCCAAATCACTTTGATTATGAAACCACTTCATATATCCCCAAGCTGTTCCCTGCAGCATCTCCATATTGTAGTATTTTAGATATTGAGCGAAATTGGTTGTGTAGTTAGAAATGGTTGGTACCCCCAGTTTTTTACCTAATATTAATCCGGTTATACCCATATTGAATTCTGTTATAAGATGAATAATGTCAGGCTTGAAATTCAGTAATGTATTTTTTATTCTGAAAATATTTGGAAAAGATAATCTGCACTCCGGGTAGAGAAAGAATTTCATACTTGGAAACTTTTCTATTTTGAAGCTTTGATTTAATTCTGTGTAACTGTCCGGAGCAAAAATCATATACTCGATGCTGCTTTTATCAAAATATTGAATAAGTTTTGAAAGCATATTAGTTACACCATTGATTTGAGGCAAAAAAGTGTCCGTAAATAGAGCTACTCTCATATACTTCCTCCGTTCACTTTACTCAATGCAAACTCTTTATTTACTATGTGTATAGAGCTATTGACATAATCTGTTTCACAGCAAAATATTATAATCCTACATATTTCTACCGAACAGTTTAAAGCATATTTTATATCCCGTGACAAACTGGGACTTTCGGAAGCATACTCACTAGTGAAATTCATTACAGTATTTATAATATCCTCCTCCGGTAATTCCTTATGGATATTTTTCAAGCCTCCGCATAACTGCAGCATTAAAAACTTGAAATGAAGTATTGTTTCATACAAAGTATGTGAAAATACTCCTCTATATTTATACTTTCCTGTGTGATACAAGCAGAAATAGTCGCTTAGGAAATGACATACAACCCCTAAAGAAGTGGAAAACTGTCTTTTAGACATGCTTTCATTTATCAATTGTTTACAATAGTTTTCCAGATTAGTTATACTTGCTTCCATGAAATGTTCACATCCAATATCCTTATTGTTTATATCAGGTTTTATATTTCCATAAGCAAAGCCACCATAGCTAAGTTTAACGCCCATATTCTTCAAGATACACTTGTATATAATCCGTGAAAATTGCAAATGTGTTAATGAAATCATTCATACTCCTCCTTCCCTATATATTTATAATATTTTAAAAACTCCTTTGAGTATTTTAGGTTAGGTTAAAGTATGGTTATACAAATGTTAAACATATTTATGCCTTATATATTGCTGTGTAAATTTTCATTTCAATTTAACACTCCATGTGAATGTAAAAGAGCAGCAGAAATTCTATATTACCGGAATTTCTACCGCTCTCATTTATTCCTCCGTTTCCTTCATCAACACTTCCTGTACGTTATCTTCACAAAGATTATATTTTAGTTTATATCCAAAGTAATGATTTTTGTCCGCCCAATTACACATCATATCAAGGATTGGAATTACTTCCTTTCCTTTTTCGGCAATTGAGTATTCTACTCTCAAAGGAACTTCAGCATAAATTTTTCTTTCTAGCAACTCATATTCTTCAAGCTCTCTTAGCTGCTTAGTAAGTATTTTATGTGTTATATCCGGTATGAGATGCCTAAGCTGCCCAAACCTAAGAGTGCCGCACTCTCCAAGGTACCATAATATAATAGGCTTCCACTTCCCCCCCAATACTGCAAAAGCAGCTTCAATCTCACAAGTAGCTTCTTTTATCTTTTCATTTACGTCCATTATGGGTACCTCCAAAATCATCCTTCATCACTTTTCCAATATTAAGTATCCTCTAGGTTACCTTCTATCAAAAAAGTGCATTCTTGTCAAACTTCTTGAGAATATTATACTATAATTGATTTATATAAGGAGGTTGTTTTTATGAATTTTAATTATTTTATACCTACAAAAATATTGTTTGGTGCGGGGAAACTGAATGAACTTGAAAAGGAGACTCTTCCTGGTAAAAAAGCACTTATTGTTATCTCCTCCGGAAACACCATGAAAAAGAACGGCTATTTAGATCGTTTGATTACAATTCTAAAAAACAAGAACATTGATTATGTTCTTTTTGATAAGATTTTACCAAATCCCATTAAAGCTCATGTTATGGAGGGAGCTTCTCTTGCAAAACAGGAAGGCTGCGACTTTGTAGTCGGTCTTGGCGGCGGCAGCAGCATTGACTCTGCTAAAAGTATAGCCGTTATGGCCAAGAATCCCGGGGACTATTGGGATTATGTCAGCGGCGGTACAGGGAAAGGTATGCCTACTCTGAATGGAGCTCTTCCTATTGTAGCCATAACTACCACTGCCGGTACCGGCACTGAAGCCGATCCTTGGACAGTTATTACAAAAGAGGATACAAACGAAAAAATAGGCTTTGGTAATTCTTATACCTTTCCTGTACTATCTGTAGTAGATCCTGAGCTTATGCTTTCAGTTCCTGCACATCTTACAGCATACCAAGGCTTCGATGCACTTTTCCATGCTGTAGAAGGTTACATTGCAAATATAGCCACTCCTATAAGTGATGCTTTTGCCTTAAAAAGTATGGAGCTTATAGCTAAATATCTGCCTGCTTGCATTAAAGACGGCAATAACATAGAGGCCCGTTGGCAGGTAGCCTTGGCCAATACTCTTTCGGGCCTTGTAGAGTCAACCTCCAGCTGTACTTCCGAACACTCCATGGAGCATGCTTTAAGTGCCTACCATCACCAGCTTCCTCACGGTGCAGGGCTTATTATTTTATCTGAGGCTTACCATACCTTCTTTTCTGCTAAGGTTCCTCATAGATATACTGCAATGGCCAATGCTATGGGTGTTGATGTAGATTCGCTTCCGGAAGATAGCCGTGCCATGTCTTTCGTAAAAGCTCTGCTTCAGCTTCAAAAAGCCTGCGGTGTTGATACCCTAAAGATGTCTGATTACGGAAATGAAAGGGAAGAAATCCCGAAGCTGGCAGAAAATGCACAAGCAACTATGGGCGGTCTTTTTGAGCTTGATCCGTATTCACTTTCCCTCAAAGAAACAATAGAGATAATGGAAAACTCTTATAAATAAAAAGTGGCTTACGCCACTTTTTTTATCTTAAGCCAACTCATTTGCGGCCTTTCTCATCATTCTTTTATATACTAAAAAAATTAAACATATAAAAATACATATGATAAAACACGTGGTAAAAGCTGCTTCAACAGAAATATCTGCTGTCCTTCCTATAACCGGATTAAAAGCAGCGCCGATTAGATCTCCTACCATAGCATAGATGGACAGGATAGTAGCTCTATCGCCTGTAATAATGGATTTATTCTGCATATTCATTGCTATTGGTTCAGCTAAAGCCATACAACCTGACATCAATAAAATACTGAATATACTTATAGCTGCACTGTCAGTAAATATTAAGACCAGGCACTGCAGCGCTATAATAATATAAAACATTAACATACTTCTGTCCTTACCGAATTTACTGCTTATCATATGTGACTTAGCCGCGCTTAATCGTACTATTTGCATTGCGGCTGTCAACAAACCGAAATACTTAATACTTATTCCGCTTCGTAAATATTGGGCTTGATTTAAAAAAACGCTAGAAGCTTGCACAACTTCCCTTGCCAAAGCGGCAGTAATTACGAGCATAATTATTTGCTTATTCTTAAATGCAGCCTTAATGCTTCCAAGCAGCTTTTGTTTAGCAACTTTCTGAGTCTTTACATCCTCAAGAAAAAAAGTAAAAACTACAGCTAAGCCATACGGATAAATAGTGAACAATGCTGCATAATCTATAGATTTGCTTATAAGCACTGTAGATAGCAATGACGCCAACATAAAACCTGCTGTTGACATGGCGGAATATATCCCTATGGACTTTTCTGCTTCTTTCTCCTCTACCGACGAATACAACATTGCAATATCACAGCCGGATAGTCCTGAAAGAGAAACCGAAAGCAATATTCTTTCCACTAGAAACATATTAAAGGAATATGCCTTGTAAAAGACAATCTTGGAAACAAAATATATGAAGTTTGAAATTATTAATGTTTTCTTATATCCTATTCTATCTGCAACCCAGCCCCAAGGAATTTCAAACACAATCATCAAAATCCATGAAATTGACTCTATTAGGAAAATATCATACATGGAAATTCCTCTTGATTGCCTATATAACGTGGCGACGGGTCCATAAAACACAAAGCCCTGCAAAAGTGCAATTATATACATTAAATACACATTTCTCTTTTTATCCAATTTGCTACACCTCCAAAAATTGTACGTCAAAAAAACCTTTTGTTAGAAGGCTAAAAACCAATCTTTGAATTGTAGTTAAATTGGACTTCTCACTTTTGTTTTACCTCACTTAATCAAGCTTTAATATATTAAATATTGTACCCTTTTATCTTTATATATGCAAAGTATTAAAACAAAGACAGCTGCGTCTCTGTTTTAACATTTTTATATCCATGTATTATTTGTGGCATTTTATAGATTATTTTATACTTGTCGCAAAGCGATGTGAACCTTTCCCACAATTTATTAGCCTGTGGTGACATACAATTATAACTGTCACCAAACGTTCTTATATATCTTTGCTTCATATCCGGAAACAAATCATCTAGCTTTGAATAAAAATAATCTCTTTGGTTTTGTCTTAAAGTAACTCCCATGCTTGCATATATGAACTTTGCCCCGCTATCCAGCGCAGCATATACGATATTTGATATGTTCTTTTCCGTATCGTTTATAAAGGGCAATATAGGTGTCATAAGTATACCTGTATATATACCTGCTTCGGCAAGCTGCTGTACAGCTTTAAATCGCTGTGACGATATGGTTACATTGGGCTCCAGCTTTTTACATAACTCGTCATCAAAAGTTGTAATTGTAAGCTTAGGGCTCACCGGGGAATATGCTTTTATTTTTTCGTATAAATCAATATCCCTAGTAATGAGACTGCTCTTTGTAACTGTGCTTATACCGTAACCATATTTACTTATAAGCTTTAAGGCCTCTCTCGTAAGTTCATACTCTTTTTCAAAGGGGTTATAGGGGTCACTCATTGCACCTGTTCCAATTATCCCTTTTTTTCTCTTACTCTTAAGTTCACGCTCAATTATATTGAGTGAATTTTCTTTAGCCCGTACTTCATCAAAGTTATCTACATGGTAACATTCACTTCGAGAGTCACAATATATGCATCCGTGGCAGCAGCCTTTATAAATATTCATATTATAATCATGTCCAAACCAGCTGTCTCCGCTAGTTGTCCTTGTCACAATTGTCTTTGCCGGTATAAATCTCATATATTACCTCCAAACAATAAATCCTTACTTATAATTTTACCATATTAAATATGCCATCTATATTTCATATTTTTTATAATAGTAATTATCTAAAAAAGGAGTAGGTATATTTCTGTAAAGAATCAGATTTACCCCACTCCCTTTTGCTTACTTTTCCATATATCTGTCTTTTATAATTTTATCTGCAATGCTATAAGCCTTTAATAGATGCTCTTTCTCTTTTTCACTTTGAACTTCTCCCACTATATTTCCGCCTTTTATTACGGTTGCATTTCTATTTGTATTTACTAGAACTCTGCCCATTATACTATCTCTATATTTTGAATCTTCTACTCCCAGCATATACGCCATAGTTGGCTAAATGTCTATTTGTCCACCTGGCGCTTCAAAGGTCTTTGCCTGAATGCCTTTTGCATATATTATGAGAGGAATCTTGTGATCATAAGGCTTCCACCAGTCTCCTTCGTAACTGAGCTGCTGAATATCTTTATCATAATATTTGTGAACGCCTGTATGGTCACCGTAAATAACAACTACAGTATTATCCAAAATACCTTCATCATCGAGTTTTTTTACGAACATCTCAACTTGTTTGTCTGTATAATGTGCGCTCTCAAAATAACCTCCTAAATAACTTTGATCTACCTTTTCCGGTAAGTTCAGCTCCCTATACTTTTTTGATATATTAAAAGGCCCATGGCTTGATAATGTGGGAGCTTGTATAAAGAATGGATTTTTCAAAGCCTTTGCTTTTTCGGCCAACTGAGACAAAAAGCTTCTGTCCGACAATCCATACCCCACTGTCTCTTCGTATTTATATTGATTCACATCCCAAAGCTTATCCACACCAAAGCTGTTTTTATGAAGTTCTGTCCAGTTAAATTCACAAGGCTCTTCTGCATGAGTCGTTACCGTATAGTATCCATCGCCCTTTAATAATCTGGGAAGTGACTTTGCAAATGCCAAATCACCATGATTCAATGCCGTTATATGATTTCCTAACGGCAATATGGAGGTATTGACCATAAAATCACAATCTATACTGTTTCCTGCATTATTTTGTTCATAGATATTATTGAAATACATTCCTTCTCTTGTCAGCTTATTAAGAAAGGGTGTAATTTCTTTTCCGTTGGTCTTCCTATTAATAACAAAATTCTCAAAGGATTCAAGCTGAAGAAATATAATATTCTTCCCCTCCAATATTCCCTTATACTCGTTATCTGGCAGCTGTTCCTTATTCTCCTCCAGCCACTTTTTTATTTCTTCTTTATCCTTGCTATCCCCAATGTGCAATTTCTTATCTATGCTGCTATATGCCTCAAATAAATGGTATCCTAATGGTCCAGGAGCCTTACTGCTCATTAAGGTTGTCCAACCATTTTTAAACAACCTCTCGTCCCAATTAGCAAGTCCTAATACATTAATCCATATATAAGATACAATTATAACTGCAGCAGAAATAGAAATACCTGCAGCAAATTTAATTCCGCTTCTCCTGTCTGTATTTCTTATATGTTTTGCCTTTATCCAGGTTATTAAAAGTATAATGTCAATACAAAAAATGCTGTCAATTGGTTCCGGCCTAAATAAACTTCCACCTAGGGGGTTAAAGGTTCCTTTAAAAAATATATTTTTTAGTCCCAAAAAATCTCTGTTAACACGAAAATACCATAGATCTGCAATTAACAGAAGGGTATATAACACATTTAATATTATATAGAACCGTATCTGATTTTTACCTGATATTAAATATCCCAAAGAATATAAAATACCGAAAAATGCAAGCTCAACTAAGAAGAACTTAAAACTCACATACTTCCACACCAATTTATCTGCTCCTTTAATCTCCAGCAAAGCTAAAAACAGAGTAGATTTTATTAATAACGTTAACATTACAAAAAGTCTTAATTTGCTTATATTTTCCAAGCTCATATATCTATACTTCATTTCTTTAGTAATTTTCAATAATGAGATTCTCATAATATGTACACACCTTTTCTTTCTAATTTCGTAATAGCCTTCAATATATGAAAACAAATAATATTATAGCAAAAGAACGTTCAATTATATATAGAGCAATGGGGAAATTATGCACATTTATCCCTGATTTGTATCCTTAATTATAAATGTGGTATAATTTGTACAGACTTCATATGTTTTTGGGTAGGGGGAAAAAAATGAAATTAGATGGTCATAAAATTAAAAAAGTGATTTTCTATACGGAAGAGCACTACAATTTGTTTTTTTTATTGATATTTGCTGTCGCCTTATTTAATATTTTTTGCAAAATAACTACTCTCAATATTAATTTCGACGAGGCAAGACATGGAATTAATGCCTATGAGATGCTTAAAAATAAAAATTTCATAGTTAATACCTATGCATATAAGAAT
>JAEZDX010000160.1 GCA_023417975.1 Bacillota bacterium | reverse complement strand
CTTTCAACTTTTTCATACATCATCATCCTTATATAATTCTTTACTGTCCCTATTAGTTAATGAGTACCGGCAACATCAAGCGTTACGTCCTTTACTTCCTTTTTAAATGTGGAGTTAGCTACTTTCTCCTGCAGCTTATCATAGAAAAGCTCTTCATCTAATGGCAGATCAACCCAATTGTCTGTCCATGCAGAAAGATGTATTGCATTGGATATAGTCAAACCATTTATTCCTTCCACACCCGGAGCAAGAAGCTTAGTACCTCTAAGTATGGCACTTGCCCAGTCCTTTAATATTCCTACGTGCTGAGAATTTTCACCGTGTACGGGAATTTCGCATTTCCAACACTCCGGTGCTCCAAAGCCGCCTTTAAAATCTCTATTAAAATCTCTTTCTCCTACGCGTAATCTCCAGAAAGTCATCTTACCATCCTCAATGACAACCTTTCCTCTGTCGCCTGCCACCTCTAGTCTGTTTGTTCCCGGAGCTTCACCTGTAGTAGTTATAAACACACCTGTAGCTCCATTTTCGTATTCTACATAAGCAGTTACATCATCTTCCACTTCTATATTATGATATTTTCCAAAAGACATAAAAGCACGTACTCTTTTTGGCATTCCACACATCCACTGCCATAAATCAAGCTGATGAGGATCTTGATTTAAAAGTACTCCGCCGCCTTCGCCTGACCAGGTTGCTCTCCATCCGCCTGCATCATAATAGCTCTGCGGTCTATACCAATCGGTAATTATCCATACAGTTCTCTTTAGCTCTCCAAGCTCACCCGATTCTATTAAATCCTTAAGCTTTCTATATAGCGGATTTGTTCTCTGATTATACATAATTCCGAATACCTTGTCACTTTTTGATGCCACTTCATTCATTTCTCTAACTGCTTTGGTATATACTCCCGCAGGCTTTTCAATAAGAGTGTGGTAGCCAAGGTTCAAAGCCTTTATAGCTAATACCGGATGATCGTAATGAGGTGTTGCTATAAATACAGCATCAAAAGCTTTTGATTCAAAAAAAGCATCAGTGTTATCAAACAGCTTTACCTTATCACCATAGTTTTCTTTAGCCCATTCTAGTCTTTCAGCTCTTATATCACATATTGCAGTAAGCTCAATATCAGGCACCTTACCATCCATTAAACTCTTAACGTGTCCCGAGCCCATATTTCCAATACCTATAATTCCTAAACGCACTTTTTCCATAATTGCTCCTCCTAACTACTTCTCAATATTCTTCAATATTTTCTTTAGCGCTTGCACAGCAATTGCAAAGCTTCTCGCTCCACCTTCAGGTAAGTCAAAACCCGGTGAGTTGGGTTCCAGCGCTGCGAATCCTGAGAAATTTCCAAGATGCGGTTCAAGAGATAAAAATCCTTCATACCCATTAGTATTCAGTTCTTTAAGTATCTCTTCCACACATCCGTCACCTTCTCCTGCCGGTACTACGTGATGATCACTATATACTGCATCTTTTACATGGAAGTAAACTATATGCTTCTTTAGTAATTCATAACCTTCAGGGTAGTTCTTCACATCACATTGAACAAAATTTGCAAAATCAAATATTCCTTTAACATAAGCACAATTCAAGGTCTCAAGAAGATCAAAACATCTTTCAGGAATGTCTCCATATATTCCTTTTTCATTCTCATGAAGAAGAATAATACCGCTTCCTTCAGCTGCTTCTATAAACTTCCTCCATCTGCTAATAACTTCATCTCTATACTTTGCCGGCTCCTCTCCATTTGGCATAAAAAAGCTGAACATTCTAATATATTTACATTCCATAATCTTGGCAATTTCCAAAGTATGCTTAAATAGCTCCAGATGTGGCTCAAAAGCATCGTTAATTCCTATTTTTCCTAGGGGGGATCCAATAGCCGAAAGCTTGAAGCCTCTTAAATCCAATACTCTTTTTATTTCTCTTACTTCATCCAGAGTATACTCTACAAGTCCCTTTCCATTTACTCCTCTCATTTCGATATACTTGATACCATGTTGGTCCAATACATTCATTTGTACTTCTAAACTCGAATCGATTTCATCTGCAAATGCAGATAATATGAATTTGCTCATTATCATTAACCTCGCTTTATAATTATTGGGCATTCATAGCTGTGTAAGTTCTAAAGTGAGTTTATTACAGACTAACGTCACACAGCTTTAACCAAAGCCCTTTTAAACATTTGTTTATTAATGTGTTTTATTAACAATTAAATGAATTGCCAATAATCAATACTAAATAAATTAGCATTTCCTTCTTCTCCCGAGAATATAAAGTAAATATCATGTATACCCTTAATATTTTTCACACTAGTCTCTAATATTCTCCAATTTTGTTCTCCGCCTGTGGAATTAACCTCTAGGGTTCCCATAAGTTCACCATTATGACTGTCCACATGTATCTCTATTTTACCACCAACCGTTGAAGCGACACTTGCTTTAAATAAAACTGCTCCATTTTCACCAAAATCAGCTTTTGCTACAGAAATCCAAGCTCCATTACTTATTGAAGTAACATTCAGATTTGTACCATCGTAAAATCTTCCTTCTGCAGAACACTTCTCAGTGGAAATACCGGAATTCCATGCGATGGTTTCAGCTTCGTTTATCTCAAACGGGTTAAGATATGCTAACTGAGCTACTCCCGCCATATCTCCTTTGACTTCTTTGATAAGTCCGTCTTCATAGTATTCCAGCTTATTAATATGTGTAGAACGGTAACCTCTTGCCTTACCTGATATTGCTTTGTCTAAAGTCTGTGCATGATATGTTATATACCACTGACCATTGAATTCAAAAATTGCATGATGGTTATTTCCGCCAACTCCAAATAATTCACTAGGATTCTTTAAAATAGTACCTACATAAGTAAACGGCCCCATAGCATTATCACTAACCATATATGCTATCTCACCTTTTGGCGGTGCTCCTTCAGGATGTACTCCTGCAAAATTGGAGCAGTATGAATAATAATACTTATGTTTATATTTATGAATTCCTGAGTCTTCAAACATATAAGGTGCATCAATTGTTTCTGCACTTCCTACAATGTGTATCATGTCTTCTTCCAATTTCATTACTCTGCCGGTTTTCGGATTTGCAATGTCCTCTGGTGTTGGATTTTGATCGTTTGGAATACCGCCGCCGCAATATAAATAACCTGTTCCATCATCATCAACCAATACTGCAGGATCAAAAAGCCACCAAACTCCTTTAATTCCCGGAGTCTCTTGAGAAATCATAGCTTCTCCCAGCGGGTCTATCCATGGCCCAATAGGACTATCTCCAGTAAGGACGCCGATTCCTGATCCATTATTGGCAAAATAAAGGAAAAACTTCTCTTTACCATTGATAGTCTTATGAGCTATAGCGGGAGCCCAAGAATTATTTGCCCATTTTGCAATACCATTCGGTCCTGCAACCGAAATTTCACCATGGTCTGTCCAATTGACCATATCGGCAGAAGATATTACACTTATTTTATTAATTATGCTGTATTTAACCTCAGTAACCTTTCCTTCTTCATCATATACTAATGTATCACTTGTCATATAAATATATACTCTTCCGCCATAAACAAGTGCGTATGGATCTGCACCATATTTGTGTGTTATAAGAGGATTGGAGCAGCCGGGTACTTTCGCATATGCCTCTTTTTTCATTCAATAACCTCCATTTTTTATTAATTTTCATTATTTGTTATATTTGTATTCTAAAACAACTAGAAATAATAGTCATTGTTTTTATTGCTTAAAATATTGCAAATATTGCTTAGCATTTAAAGCTTTTCATTGAAATATTGAAGTATGACTAAGCTTTCTATAAAATATAACTATGAGGTGATAGCCGTGAATAGAGAAATTTTACACTACAGAACTAATAACTTCTACACTAATCATTCATTAAATGAAGATCCTTTTGATATAACCACTCACATACATGACTGCTATGAACTGTTTTATTTTATTTCGGGAGATCTTACTTATTATATTGAAGGTCAGGCTTACAAGCTTTCTCCAAATGATTTAATTATAACCAATTCCAAAGAATTACACAGAATCGTTTTTAGTTCTAACTGCAGTTATGAAAGAAAATATATACAATTTAAGCCGGAATATATATCTGCATACCAAGTGGAAGGCTATAACATGCTTTATTACATGGAAAAAAGAAAGCTAGGTCATTTTAACAAGATAAATGCCAATGATGTAGTTCACAGTGGTATAAAAAAATTATGGGAAGATATTGAAGATGCTTGTAGACAGCAAACTGCTGAAAGTCAAATAATTATAAAAACACTTTTTGTTCAAATGCTTATTGCAATAAATAAAGTTTTTTCAAAACATAAGGATCTACTTGTTGACAGCCATGAATATGACAAAAAGATAGTTGATATACTTGATTATATAAATAATAATCTTGAAGAAAAAATCACTCTCGATTTACTGCAGCAAAAATTCTATGTAAATAAATATTATTTATGTCATATATTTAAGTTGAATACCGGTTTTACTGTTATTGAGTACATAACCTATAAAAGAATCATGCGCGCGATAGAATTACTATCAGCCGGAACTTCAGCATTAGATATAGCACACACCGTTGGGTTTGGAGATTATTCAACCTTTTATAAGGCCTTTAAAAATATAACAGGTTTTTCACCAAAACAGTATTCTAAGAAGTAGTTTTACACTGCTTTTTAGAATACTATTTTATTTGGTATTTTTACTATAATTCATGGGGTTGTTTATATACAAAATGCAACTTATAATCAAAATTGGCGTTTTATTTCCTACTATAACTATAACAATTATGAAGCGAGGTGAATTCATGAATAAAGCAATTATAGATGAGCTTATTCTAAATATGCCCAACTATATTATTGAAAGACTTAAGCTTTACGGCATTGATAAGAAGGATATCCTCCTTGCAGTGAAAGGTGATTTAAATTCACAGGGACTATATGGAGAAAGCTGGGCTATATGTACATCAGACAATCTACTAATCATAACAGGGATTATGCGGGATGACAAAGCTTCCCTATTTAAAATGGTGAGGCGAATGGAGTCAAAAAATGAGCTTTGGGAAGAAGAAAGTACATATATGTATTCCATCAATAATGTAAATGCTCTGACTAGTGAAGGTGTAGTTGCAGGTGGAATGCTCACTGCAGACATAGACGGTGAAGAGAAAATATTATGCAGATACACTAATAGCTGTGTGAGAGCCTTTAATGATTTTGCAAGATTATTTGGAATACTTAAGGATGGTAAAAAACTTTCCGAGGATGATTTTAGACAAGAGGATATTCAATTACATTGCCCTAAGTGCGGTTCACGATACGAAGATCCCCATAGAAAAATTTGTTCCAAATGCTTTGATAAAAGAACTATTTTTCTAAGAGTCTTGTCCTATTTACCGAAATATAAAGTACGCATCGCACTTATGCTGCTTTGCATGCTGACAAGCTCTGCTTTGAATATAATACTTCCTTACCTGACAGGAAACATTTTTTACGATAAAATTCTTAGAAACGGCAGCAGTAACTATAAAGAAGTAGGTGTTTTTGTTTTAATTATGTTTTTAGTAAAATTACTGGCTACTGCTGTTAGTATATTGTACGGAAGAGTGAATTCCATACTTTCTGCCAAAGTAATATTGGATCTTAAAACAAAAATATTTGAAGCCTTACAAAAGCTTTCCATGAGTTTTTATAGCAGTAAGCAGACAGGTACATTAATGAATAATGTAAACTGGGATGCTATGCATTTGCAGTATTTCTTTCATGATGGAGTTCCTTATTTCATTGTAAATCTGCTTACTATGCTTGGAATCTTCTGCGTAATGCTAAGTATGAACTGGCAATTGGCTTTACTTGCACTTTTCCCCATTCCTATAATAGTGTATGTATTACAAAGACTGTTTCCAAAATTATGGGCACTCTATTCCAGAATGTTCAGAAGAAATGGAACCTTAAATTCAATTATTAACGATTCTCTTAACGGTTCAAGAGTCGTTAAGGCTTTTGGCAAAGAAGGAGAAGAGGTATCCAGATTTTCAAAAGTAAACACAGGTGTTTACCAGATTAATGTGAACGTATCAAATATGCAAAATACAGTTTTTCCTCTGCTATATTTTTTTATGGGCAGCAGCGGCTTGGTTATATGGGGTTACGGAAGCTGGCTTGTAGTTAGTGGTCATCTCACCTTCGGATCATTAATTACCTTCACAGGATATATGGGAATGCTCCTAGGTCCTCTTCAGTTTATGACACAAATCACCAACTGGTGGTCTGATTGCATGAGTTCCGCTTCTAGAATTTTTGAGATAATGGATACAGTTCCTGAAGTAGAAGAAAAGCTTAATGCAAATAGACTCCCCATGATGAAAGGAGAGGTAAAGCTTCAAGATGTAAGCTTTAGCTATGAACCCAACAACCCGGTGCTTCAGGATATCACCTTTCATGTTCAGCCTGGTGAGATGATAGGAATAGTGGGCCATTCCGGTGCAGGAAAATCTACTTTAATAAACATAATCACAAGATTGTACGACGTAAAGGAAGGTCGAATAACTATTGATGGCGTTAATATAAAGGATATAAGCCTTATGGATCTTCATTCCCAAATCGGCATTGTGCTCCAGGAGACCTTCCTATTTATGGGTACCATTGCAGAAAACATATCATATTCCTGTCCTAACGCCTCTAAGGAGGAAATAATCAGGGCAGCAAAAATCGCCAATGCACATGATTTTATCATCAAGCTTCCGGATGGGTATGATACTATAATTGGTTCAAGAGGCCAAAGTCTGTCCGGTGGAGAAAAGCAGCGAATTTCTATAGCAAGAGCAGTATTAATGAATCCAAAGATATTAATACTGGATGAGGCCACAGCTTCTCTTGATACTGAAACAGAAAGACTAATTCAAGAAGCACTTAACAGATTAGTGAAAGGAAGGACAACCTTTTCTATTGCGCATAGGCTTTCTACTTTAAGAAATGCCGATAGACTTGTAGTTATAGAAAAAGGCAGACTTGAAGAAATCGGTACACATGAAGAGCTGGTTAAGAAAAAGGGTGTTT
>JAEZDX010000098.1 GCA_023417975.1 Bacillota bacterium | reverse complement strand
GGACTTATTATTGGATACGATGACGAAGCTCAAGTACTTTTGGGGTTGGAGGTAACCGGTGCAGAGGTTGAATTGCCTTACGATGCCCTTGGAAAGCGTGAAATTCCAATACTCAATGTGGTGACTATAAAAGGCATGGCAAATAAAAGCCGAGAGGATATTGTAAAAGGAACTTTAAAGCTGGCAGTTTCTCATTTAAATGGTGAGGAATGGTGTGAAAATCGCAAAGGCTTGGAGGCATATCCCGCACTTATAGCTCATTTTGAAAAAGAATTCGATGCTGCCGCTTCTTGGAATATGGAATACTATCTTGGAACCTATGCGGCTCTTAAATGGTATAGTTGGAAGTTCTTTGAGAAGTATAACCTTGCAGAATTATGCCAATTATATAACAAGGTCTTTGATTGCTGGCAAGCTGCCTTTGACCTCAAAAAGTCCACTGATCTATCTAAAATAGAAAACAGAGAAAGCATCGCAAAGCTTTTGCGCACTGCTTACGAGTATGAAAAACAGGCGGTAACGATGTTAGCATAATGAATTAAGTTACCATCTATATAACATAATGAAAATCTTACATTGTACCAAGCAAAAAGGCACCGGAATCGGTGCTTTTTTTTCAGAGGACGTAAAGTAATTAGAACGTATACAAGGTTATCCAGTTTAGGTATAATAATGTTAATGACAATCTGTAGCTATAAACTAGCAATTTCAAATATACTATAAATTGTAGAATAGGAGAGGAATTATGAAGCGCCGTAAGAAAGCAATAATTTCCCTAATAATTGTATTGATAATTTTAATATCAACACCCTTTTCAGTATTCTCAATAGACCAAAATAGAATTAGGCATGGAGAAAAACCCATATTCTGCTCAAAGTATTTTGCATTGCTAGATGGCGGCACTGTGGCATGCCAATATTACGGTTATCAAATGATTAAGTGGAATCGACCTGATAAAAGAAACTTGGAAATTAGGGTATACTCAAATTACTACGATCCCTTTGATAAAGGAGAATCTGTACAATGACTATTTATATAGCATTATTAAGAGGCATTAACGTGGGCGGGAAAAACATAATAAAGATGGCAGAGCTGAAGCGAGTATTTGAAGAAATGGCACTTAGTGAAGTAAAAACATATATTCAAAGCGGAAATGTTCTGTTCAAATCAAATGAAACAGAGAAATTTCTTTGCAATAAAATTGAAACGGAGCTTGAAAAGGTTTTTGGAATACCTGTTAAGGTTATTTTGAGGACGTCTGAGCAGTTAAAACAGATTGTTTTGAATTGTCCATTTTCCAAGGATGAAGTAGAAGAAGCAGAAAAATCCTCTGAAGCGGAGAGCCTATATGTTGCATTGCTGGCCCATAATCCTTTAAAAGATAAGGTTGAGGCCATAGATGTTTATAAAAGTGAAAATGATAAATATGAAATTATAGGTAGAGAAGTGTACCTTTTATTCCGCAATAGTATTCGGAACTCAAAGCTTGCTAATAATCTTCATAAATTAAACGTGCCAACAACTGTGCGTAACTGGAAGACATTAAGCAAACTTACCGAATTGGCAAAAGCTATGGAAGTGTGACACCGGAAAAGCTTATCATTTAAAGCTAAGCTTTTCCCTAAGCATCTTATCCATAATCTCAAGGTAGTCGCCGGGTATGCTAATATTGTTGTTCACAAGCAGCATGGAATAGCCATGTACAATACTCCACATTGTAAGAATATCTACAGCCTGATCCTGAGGATTTGCCTTCAGCCATTCAAGGTAGCGCAAAGCGCTGTTTTTGAAAACCTGATACGGATCTGTACAATAGTCAGGCATATTTCCTATGCCTATAGATTTATGGTTGGGACTTATAAAGATAAACTTCATGTAATCGGGGTTTTCTACCATGAATTGCACATAGCACTTTCCTTGTTCGATAATTTGATTCTGAGGATCATCAGGATAAAGTCTCACTGCTTTCTCCAGTGCTTCCACAAAGCTGTCAGTAACTTCACTTGATATTGCATCAATAAGCTCCTCCTTGCTCTTAAAATGCTTATAAGGAGCAGCATGGCTCACTCCGCACATAACAGCAACCTTCCTAAGCGAGAACCCCTCATAGCCTACTTCATTTAACAATTGCATGCCCTTTTGTATCATTTCTTTTTTTAAATCACCATGGTGATAATGTTCTCTGTCCATCTCTCGTACCTCTTATAGATAGTTTTTATTTTAATATAAAAAATTATACCACACAATGTTGACAGTGTAAACTTTCCGATATATAATTGATTAAAGTAGACAGTGTAAACATTGAGGAGGTAGGTAATGTGAAAGTACTAGTAGTAAGTGACAGTTCAGATAAAAGCAGCCTTGGAATAAAGATAAAACAAGACCTGAGGGAATTTCTAAAAGGAAGCGGGCATATTGTTTCCGACTTCGATATTCAAAAGGAGGATTTGCACTACTGTGTGGGCTGCTTTGGCTGTTGGCTCAAAACCCCCGGGCAATGTGTGTTTGACGATACGAGCCGCAATATAAACCAAGCCTATATTGGAAGTGATATAGCTGTATTCGTATCTCCGGTAAAATACGGCTGCTATACCCCGGCTATCCGAAGAGCTTTGGACAGGGCGGTGCCTAATGTACTGCCGTTTTTTAAGACTGTTAATGGGGAGCTGCACCATGCCCCTCGTTACAAAAAATATCCAAGATTCGTTACCTTTGGCTACGGAGAATCCATTACAGCAGAGGAAGAAGCTACATTTCGAAGTCTGTCCAATGCCAATGCAATAAACTTCCAGGCAGACAAAGCCGAAACTTATATCGGCAGAAAGGAAACAGAAGTAGGGGACATATTAAAAGCCTTTGACAAATATATAAAGGAGTGTGAGCTGCGATGAATAAAATATGTTTTATAAACGGAAGCCCCAGGGGTAATAAAAGTGCGTCTAAAGGTCTTATGGGCAAGGTCAGCGAAATGCTCAATAAGCAAGCCACGGAAACCTATGAGATTTGCGTTGTGGATAGCTTAAGGCAAAATACAATGGAAAAGGACTTTAAGCTGCTTGAAAATGTAAACTCCATAGTTTTTGTTTTTCCTCTGTATATAGATGCTATTCCGTCAAGCCTGTTGGAATATATGTACGAGCTTCATGATTACATGGACAGTCACCCCAAAGCATCGGATTATATTCCTCCAAAAGTATATGCAATTATAAATAACGGATTTATTGAAGGAAGCCAAAATGTCAATGCTCTCAAAATCATGTCTCACTTTGCAGCACGAATCGGCTATAGCTGGAGGTTCGGCATAGGTATAGGTGCCGGTGAATTTGTGAAGGAAACTATGGAAGTAATTCCGCTGAAAAGCAGATTGAAGCGTAATATATACGATGCTTTAGTCAAATTGACAGCTGAACTGGAAGGCAGCCATTCCGAACAGCATAAAAATATTATGACGAATCCTTCTATGCCCAAGTTCCTATTCAAAGTCGCGGGCAATCGCCACTGGACATCAGAATCCAAAAAATCAAGGAAAAGCTTAAGTATAAAAGTATGGACAGAAGTGTAAATATTACGATAAGTTCAACAATAGTGTTGATAATATTTTATTTTTAAGAGAGCTTGTAAATGAAGAGCGCCCCAAATGTTGGACACAACCAATGTTTGGAGGCGCTCTTCAAAAAGTTCCCTTGATTTTTGCCTAATGAATACAATGAAATAAGACACTGAATTAGTTTAGTATCAATTATAAATTACAATCACTATCCTTAAGAAAAGGTGCTTCAATATCGTGCGGAGCCAATATTGGATTATCTATAGGAAAAGTGATATTTATATCCGGGTCATTCCATGCTATTCCTCTTCTATATTCCTTCTGAAAGTAATTATCAATCCTCATCACAACGCTTGTATTATCCTCCAAAGATAAAAATGCATGACCAAAGCCTTTAGGAATATAAATTTGTCTTCCATTATGAGAGGATAATTCCACGCATACCCATCGTTTATAAGTACTTGAGTCTTTTCTTAAATCAACTGCAAAATCAAGTCCTCTGCCTTTGGTGCAATATAAAAGCTTTGACTGTGCCATTGGATTGTTTTGAAAATGTATTCCATATAATGTTCCTGCCTTTTTAGGACAATACACATTTTCTTCAACAAAATCAGGCGCTATTCCAGCTTCCTTTAACTCCCGTCTTGAAAAGTTTGAATATGAATAACCTCTTATTTCAAGCTGTTTTTCATACTCTAAAATTAAAACTTCCGGTAAATCGGTGGTTGTAACTTTCAGCATTTAGCATTCCCCCCCATAAAATCAATACAATAAACCTTTAGTTGGCTATTAAATACAATTGTCCATTTGTTTAATTATACATTTTGACACTTATTTTCACAAATACTATAGCAATGGCCATATTGCAGAGAAAGCCTGGAGCGGCTATTGGCAAGGAGATTGTATAAATGTATAATGTGAAAAGGAAGTATTCGGTAAGTGTTTAGAGGATATGTGCCATTAATTAAATGAAGTTGTTTATATATGGCATAGTGATGAAATTTCATATTAATAATTAGATATTCATGCCACCATTGAAAGCGAAAAAATATTACGAGGTTAGGTGAAATATTATGGACAGAAGAAGCAAGCAGGTTATAGTTATGAGAAAAGATTTGCAGATGACTAAAGGGAAAATGATAGCCCAAGGCAGCCATGCAGCTTTGGGAATGATACTTCAGATGATGGAGGTATCAAATATAATCAACGAAGATGAAGATATAGCTAAAGCCGGAGCATATTCCTTAAACTTAAAAGTAGAAGAAGATTCTGCTATTGATAACTGGTTTAAGGAAGGCTTTAAAAAGGTGTGCGTTTATGTTAATTCCGAAGAAGAACTAATTCACATATATAATAAAGCAGAAGAAAAGGGACTACCTGTTTTAATGATAGAGGATGCCGGTGTTACCATGTTTAAAGGGGTACCTACTAAGACATGTCTGGCTATTGGCCCTGCATGGGATAAGGATATAGATGAGGTAACAGGGGAGTTAAAATTACTATAACTTTAAGGAGGTAAAAGATTATGGAAGCTTTCACAAGGGAAGAGCTGGCAGAAGCTCTGCAGGCTATATCTTCAACTATTACAAATTGTGAAAAAATGCAGCCCAAATTTGCAGAGGGTACAGCGCAGCACTCACTGCTTAAGAATAGGATAATGGCCATGTATATTTCAAGTTCCCTAGTAACAGGGGAGGATATTACGGACAAATATACAAAAGAACAGTTGCTGGAAGCACTGCCGCCTGTATTATCAATTATCCATAAATGTGAAAAGGCACAGCTAAAATTTGAGGAGGGAACCGGGCATCATACTCGGCTTAAGAAGATAATAAAAGCCATGCATATTTCAAAAGCATTAATAGAAGCTGAGATTAATAAAAGAGGTTAATATATAAAAAACAGTATAGAATAATTTTTTATATACTACTCCACAACAACTCCCCCTTATAATATTAATAAGGGGTGAGGATATATGAATAAATTTGGAACGCAATATTTTGGTAACTATGATAGAGGAGTTATAGAGAAAAAAGTTATATCTCCGGAGTTAGTCGGACAATACTCAGAAATAAGAGAAGTACTTAAAAAGCTTCAAGCGGGATATATGGAAAGAAATGTGGAAAAGCTTGATACATTTTTTGAGGAACTTTTTATTGATGGACGAGATACATATGTGGTTGGCACAGGGATAAGTGAACTGTTTTTAGGTAGTGATATGGTAAAAGAATTGATTAGCGGCGATTGGGAAGGATGGGGAGATGTTAACCTTGATTATGAAAATGCCCGTATTGACCTTGAAGGCGAAGTTGCCTGGTTCGCAGCTGTAGGTTCTGTTAAATATATTTTTGAAGATTCCTTGGAAAAGTATGATAGACATATTAACTATATTAAAGATAAGATAGAGGAAGCTGGTTTTACTGCGAAACAAAAGCTTGCTTTCATCAATTGGTTTTTAACTATGGTTTACCATGGACGTGAAGGGAAGAAGAGAGAGCACTTATGGCCGCTGCGTTTAAGCGGAGTGCTGTTAAAAGTTGATGGTAAGTGGAAATTTACTCATCTTAAGTTCTCTATGCCAAAACCTAATTTTCCGGATGAACGGTTTGAAAATGATAATGAGCATTTGGAGAGCTATAACAAAAATAATAGTATAGCTGAACAATATAAAAATAATAAAATGACTCTAGAGCTAAGAAACCTGCTTGAAAATTTAGAGTGCAAGTTTATAGGACAAAAAAATATTTCGGAAGAACTAGTGGAGAAATATTTTGCTAAGAGTTTTTCTCCTTATATAATAAGTGCTGAAAATAATTGGTATGCTGAAGCTCAAGGGATAAGAGAGTTTTTCTCTTCCTACAGTGCTTCAAAGCTATCATTAGATTTGGAACATGCCATTGCTGCAAAGTCAGGTGATGTAACCTGGGTAACTGTTACGGGCATATTGGAACAAAATTTAACAGAAGACGAGTTGGCTGAAAACGTAATTAATGAGCTAGGAGAGCTAATCAATACGAGCCGTACATCTAGAGAAAAAATATTTGCCGTCCACAGAAGCGTGGCATATGCATTGAAGGAAAGCACTTCCGGTACACATTATACATGCCCAATTATGATAGACGCGGTGATTTTAAATAGCAGTGAAGGACTTGTTTTTCATAACATACACTTTTCATATCCTTTCTATTGGATAGTGGAGGGGAAGTTGGATGAATAAATGTTGCAGCTCATAAAGGAGAAATACTCACATACTTTTATGCATGCAGCTTTCCTCAACCTGTGATAATAGCGGAGGCAGTAAAATTTAATTACACTTCTTAAGAAGCCAGACGCAGATAGCTTGGCTTCTCTTTTTTCGATTACTCTTACTATGTAAAAATCCCCGCCTTTTGAAGGGGCGCTTATAGCTTAATAGCTTGTCCAAATTACAACAACCACTACTTATGAACATAGCCTTACTGTGCAAAATTTCATTATATTATACCTGTGCAACAATATGACGGAAAACGACATAAAATTTTTTGCAATAATGCTATAATTAATCTAAGTAGTTCAAGGAGTGTATAGAGCCAACAGGTTACAGCTTGAAGGATGGGCAAAATTTCACTGAATGCGAGAGGGTGAATAAAATTGATGAAGGTATTAGTAACAGGTGCCACAGGACAGTTGGGATATGATATTATGAAGGAACTAAAAAAGAGAAATATAGAAGCAGTTGGCGTGGGTTCGAAAGATTGTGATATAACTGTTAAAAGTGCCGTATTCCAAACAATTGAGCAAATAAAGCCAAATGTAATTATTCATTGTGCCGGTTATACTGCGGTTGATAATGCAGAAAATGAAATTGATAAATGTAATCTAATCAATATAGAGGGAACTAAAAATATTGCGTTGGCATGCAATAAATATAATATAACTTTATTGTATGTAAGCACGGATTATGTCTTTAGTGGGGATGGTAAAGAACCATGGAAAGCAGATGATGAAAGAAAACCCGTTAGTGTATATGGCAATAGTAAGTATCAAGGAGAGCTAGCATTTGAAGGCTTGCTTGATAAGTATTTTATAGTTAGAATTTCATGGGTATTTGGAGTTAATGGGAAGAATTTTGTTAAAACTATGTTGAGGCTTGCTGAGACTAACGATAAAATAAAGGTAGTTTCCGATCAAGTAGGCTCTCCAACATATACTGTTGATCTTGCCGAGATTATGGTTGATATGATTCAGACAAGTAAATATGGAAAATATAATGTTGCAAATGAAGGCTTCTGTTCCTGGAGTGAGTTTGCGGAAGAAATATTTGCTTATACGGATAAAAAGGTTAAAGTTATTCCGGTATCAAGTGAAGAATATGATGCAAAGGCAAAAAGACCGTTAAATAGCCGAATGGATAAGACAAGTTTAGTAGAAAATGGATTTAATCTACTGCCTTGTTGGAAAGATGCGTTGAAAAGATTTTTAAAAGAGTATAGATATTAATTAGTGAAGGTGTGGTAAAAATGATATTAAAAACCGATAGATTGATTTTACGCCCATGGAGAGAAGAGGATGCAGAACAGTTATATAAATATGCAAAGGATCCTAAGGTAGGACCTATTGCAGGTTGGCCTGTTCATACTGATGTTGAGAACAGTCGTCAGATTATAAAAGGTGTACTTTCTGCTGAAGAGACTTATGCAGTGGAATTAAAAAGTGAAGGTGTACCAATAGGAAGTATTGGACTTATGATAGGTTCAAAAAGCAAATTAACTACAGGGAACGATGAAGCAGAAATTGGTTATTGGATTGGCGTTCCATATTGGGGACAAGGTTTAATTCCTGAAGCAGTTCAAGAGATTATGCGTTATGGATTTGAAGATCTCGGACTTAATGTTATTTGGTGCGGATATTTTGATGGTAATGAAAAGTCCTGGCGCGTTCAAGAGAAGTGTGGTTTTAAATACCATCATACAAAAAAAGACATAAAGTTATCTTTAATCAATGAG
>JAEZDX010000082.1 GCA_023417975.1 Bacillota bacterium | reverse complement strand
GATATACTTCGCCTCCTGCCACTCTAATATAATTTTATATAGCTTCAATTATTCTGTTTATCCACAAACATAGCTGTACTGAAGCCTTTTTTGCATTTTCAACAACTCTTTCATGAGAATGCTTAACCTTTTGTATACCGGTAGCCATATTTGTAATACATGCTATCCCAAGCACTTTCATTCCGAGATAGTTAGCTGCTATTGTTTCCGGTACTGTTGACATGCCTACAGCATCTGCTCCCATTCTACCAATTGAAACTATCTCTGCAGCAGTTTCATAATATGGTCCCATAAAACCGGCATAAATGCCTTCTGCAAATTCTATATTCAGTTCTCTGGCAATTATTTTTGCTTTATCGATAAATTCTATTTTATATGGTTCCGACATATCAGGAAATCTGGGCCCAAAACGCTCATCATTTACTCCTATCAATGGATTGTCTCCCATTAAATTTATAAAGTCTTTTATGAGCATCAAGGTTCCAGGCTTAAAGCTTGTATTTATTCCACCGCAAGCATTGGTTATAATAAGCTTTTCTATTCCTAATTTTTTCATAACAAAAATCGGATAGGTGACCTCTTTCATAGAGTATCCTTCATAATAATGAAATCTTCCTTGCATTGCCATAACCCTAATACCATTTAAACTTCCGAAAACCAGCCTTCCTTCATGACCTGCAACAGTAACTCTAGGAAAATTAGGTATATTCTCGTAACTTATATATCTCTTATCTTCCATAGCATCCACAAGGTCCCCTAAGCCAGATCCAAGTATTACAGCCACTTCTGGTATAAAATCCAGATTATTGTTTATATACTGCACAGATTCCATAACTTTTTCATACATATTGTTCATATCTTCACCTCCACAAATATTGTATCATAATATGTAAAAAAAAATCCGGCTTACTGCCGGATTTTCTATATATACTGTTTGAATTACGCTCTGGACTTCTTTTTGGAAAATACGTCGAAAGCTACAGCTCCTAAGAGTACAATACCTTTAATAGTCTGTTGAGTATCACTACCTACACCAAGTATAGACATACCATTGTTAAGTACTCCCATAACAAGAGCTCCCACTATTGCCCCTACAACAGTACCTACTCCTCCATAAGCTGATGCTCCACCAATAAAACACGCTGCTATTGCATCAAGTTCAAAGTTTATACCTGCCTGAGGAGAAGAGGAATTTATTCTCGAGCTAAAGGCTACACCTGCCACTGCAGCTAAAACTGCCATATTTACATAAGAAAAGAATAGCACTTTGTTTGTGTTGATTCCAGAAAGCTTGGCTGCCTTCTCATTTCCTCCCATGGCATACAAGTATCTTCCTTGTACAGTCTTTGTAGTAAAGAATGAGTACGCAAGTATTAATACACCAATAATAGCAAGTATTACCGGAATACCTTTATATTCCGATAGCCAGTATGAAAACACATTGATTGCCGCCAATACAATTACTAGTTGTGCTATAAATAGGGGCATCGAAATGTTTTCAAAACCGTACTTTTGTCTTTCTATTCTCTTTTTATATTCCAAAAAGACATAAATAACAGATATTATTACACCTACCACCAACGTTGTAATGTTTAAGTTTGTACCCATTCCTTTGAACAAATCCGGAATAAATCCGGCACTTATTGTCTGGAAGCTTTCAGGAAAGGGTGAAAGTGTAAGTCCTTTAAGCATAGTTAATGTAAGTCCTCTAAACATGAGCATTCCTGCCAGTGTAACTATAAAAGCCGGAATTCTCACATAAGCTATCCAAAAGCCCTGCCATATGCCGATAATTCCACCAATTAACAGACAAATTGCTATTCCTAACCACACATTCATATGATTATTAATTATAAGTGAACCGGCTATAGCCCCTATGAAAGCACATATAGATCCTACGGATAAGTCTATATTTCCACCCGTTAAAATACAGAGAGTCATCCCTATTGCCAATATGAGAACATAGCTGTTTTGAAGTACGAGGTTTGCCACATTCATAGGAAGTAAAAGAACTCCATCTGTTGCAATCTGAAAATAAACCATAATTACAACTAGAGCTATGAGCATGCCATACTGTCTAATATTATTCTTAAAAGTATCTTTAATACTCTCCATACCACTTAATTTAACATTATTTTTTGAAGTATTTTTCGTCGTTTGCATTACACTACCTCCCTATTACTCTGCATAATACATTTCATAATACTTTCCTGTGATGCCTCTTTGCGGTCAAGCTCTCCTACAATTTTGCCTTCATTCATAACATAAATTCTGTCACACATTCCTAATATTTCAGGCAACTCAGAGGATATAAATATAATTGATTTTCCTTCATCCGCAAGATTATTAATAATCTTATATATTTCGTATTTTGCCCCTACATCTATTCCACGGGTAGGCTCATCAAGTATGAGCACATCCGGCTGAGTAAATATCCATTTGCTAAGCACAACCTTTTGCTGATTGCCTCCTGACAAATTGCCGGCTTTCTGCAAGATGCTTGAAGATTTTATATTAAGTTTTTTCCTGTATTCTTCAGCTACTTTAATCTCCCTGTTCTGATTAATTACCAGGTTCGAACTTATTTTATTTAGATCTGCCAGAGTAATATTACCTTTAATTGAATCTATTAGGACTAACCCAGCAGTTTTACGGTCTTCAGTTACATATGCTACTCCATTATTAATAGCCTGCCTAATATTATGGAAAACTACTTCTTTGCCATCCTTTATTATTTTTCCGGTTATACGTCTACCGTATGCCTTTCCGAATACGCTCATGGCAAACTCGGTTCTTCCTGCGCCCATAAGTCCGGCGATTCCTACTATCTCACCTTTACGTACATTTATATTTACATTCTTTATAACCTTTCTGCCATCAATTACAGGATCATACACATTCCAATCCTTTACTTCAAAATTAGTATTACCGATCTTTGGAGTGTGTTTTGGAAATCTGTTTACAAGGTCTCTACCTACCATACCTTTAATTATTCTATCCTCATCTACTTGGCCATTACATTCCATAGTCTCAATTGTTGCTCCATCACGCAGTACTGTAATAGTGTCTGCAACCTTTAATATTTCATTAAGCTTATGGGAAATCAGAATTGAAGTAAGGCCGGTTTTTTGAAGTTCCAAAAGTAAATTCAGAAGATTATCGGAGTCATCCTCATTAAGAGCGGCTGTAGGCTCATCCAGTATTAGAAGCTTTACATCTTTTCCCAATGCTTTGGCTATCTCAACAAGCTGCTGCTTTCCTACTCCTATATCTTTTATCAATGTTCTGGAGCTTTCTTTAAGATTTACTCTTTTAAGCAGTTCTGTAGCCTGTACATGAGTTTTATTCCATTGAACTACGTTCATTTTTTGTTGTTCATTTCCTAAAAAAATATTTTCTCCTATAGATAGATAAGGTATAAGTGCCAGTTCTTGATGAATAATGGCAATTCCAACTTTTTCACTATCCTTTATATCCTTAAATACACATTCCTTTCCATCGAAAAGTATATTACCGCTGTATGCGCCATGGGGGTAAATACCGCTGAGAACATTCATCAACGTAGACTTTCCCGCTCCGTTTTCTCCTACTAATGCATGGATTTCACCTTGTTTAACCTTTAAATTAACATTATCAAGAGCTTTAACACCTGGAAAAAGCTTTGTTATATTCTTCATTTCCAGTAAATATTCAGCCATCACATCATCTCCCTTCATCATTACAAGATTCTTGTTTCTTTATCCTCAGCAAGCCGAACATCAATTAATTGACGTTCGGCTTGCAAAGTAATATTTACAAGGTTCTATTGTATATCTGATTCTTTGTAGTATCCGCTGTCAACAAGAATTTTTTTATAGTTAGTAGCGTCAGCATATACAGGATCACAAAGGAATGAAGGAACAACCTTTGAACCGTTATCATATGTCTTTGTATCGTTTGTTGGTGCTTCCTTACCCTGGAGAACAGCATCAACCATTTCAACAACCTTTGATGCCAATGTTCTTGTATCCTTAAATATAGACATTGATTGCTGCCCAGCCAACATAGCCTTTACATTTGGCTTATCACAATCTTGTCCGGTTAGAACCGGATATGGCTTATCGGCAGTACCGTAGCCAGCATTCTTTAATGAAGCAACAACGCCTATTGCCAAGCTATCATTAGGTGAGAGAACTACATCAAGCTTCTTGCCGCTTGCATAGTTTGCTGTGATAAGGTTATCCATTCTCGCCTGAGCTGTTTCTGACTTCCAGCCAAGAATTGAAACTTTATTAAAATCTTTCTGTCCACTTACTATATTTAACTTTCCGTTATCTATATATGGCTTTAAAATACTCATTGCACCATTATAGAAGAATGTAGCATTATTATCGTCGGAGGATCCGCCAAATACTTCCATGTTAAAAGGACCTTTACCATCTTTAAGACCCAGCTTAGTTTCTATATACTGTCCCTGTATAACTCCAACCTTGAAGTTATCGAAGGTAGCATAATAGTCAACATTAGGGCTCTTCATTATTAGACGATCATACGCAATAACTTTTACCTTGTTGTCTGCAGCTTTTTTAAGAACATCTGTAAGAGCAGATCCATCTATGGATGCAATTACAAGAACCTTACACTTTTTTGTAATCATGTTTTCAAGCTGCTGAACCTGAGTGTTGACGTTATCGTTAGCATATTGCAAATCAACCTTATAGCCCTTATCTTCAAGCTGTTTCTTCATGTTGTCACCATCTTGATTCCAACGTTGAAGTGATTGAGTTGGCATCGCAACACCTATAAGCTTTTCATCTGTTCCGGTACCTGAAGTACCTTGTGTCTTATTACCGCAGCCTACCATGCCTACAGTAAGTGCAGCCGCCAAAATAGTTGCAAATACTTTTTTCATGTTTCTTATTCCCCCTTGTTTTTATATAATTTGTTTACGTTTTCATGATATCGCTTGTACAAGCTTATAACAACGTAATTACTTGCTGAAGCATATTAAAAAACTGCCCAGTTTCTCAGCATTTTTTTCCAGAATATGAGAGCAAAAAAATACTACAACAAAAAAACTACAGTTTTTCTACTATTAAACCTGTAGTTTTTCTTAACCTAAGCCTAAACTTGAAGGCATCTATTAACTTCCTTAAATTATATCTTTAATTATTTACCTTACATTCCTGTATACTCGATTTCAAACTTATTTTTGTATTCCGTTGGACTTAGTCCCTCATATTTTTTAAATACTTTACTGAAATAATTCGGATCACTGTAACCTACGTTAAAGCATATCTCTTTAATACTCATAGAATCATCCTTAAGAAGCTCTTTTGCCTTATTAATCCTAATTATATTTATATAATCCGAGAAGTTATGTCCTAAAATATCCTTGAAGGTTCTGCTAAAATAGAAGGGACTTAAGTTAAAATTAGCAGCAGTTTTCTCTAAGTCCAGTTCTTCCTTAAGATTATCTAGAATATATTGCTCTACAGCTTTAAACAGAGCAATTTTATCCCTATCAGTATTTTGCGTTTTCTCTAAAGCATCATTATTTATATCTTGGTAGTGAATTATGCAAGTATTATCCGTTTTATATTCCAGACTGATACATGCCTCCTTATAGGATCTATGCATCAAATTCAGCCCACTATAGAAATTCCCTATTCCAATTTTTAATGATATATCAAAAACTCGCTTTGTTTCTCTCCTGATTTCAGAAGCCACATTCATAATATTCAGCCTTGTTTCCCCTTGGTCCTCAAAGCTTTTAAGCTGTATAAAATAAACCAAATCTCTCGTAAATCTATAGCTTGCAATTGCACGGTATTTTCTGCTTATATACTCCTTTATATATTCTCCGATTTGAAATCTTATTCCATCATAAGAATTACCGCCAACTTTTGTTATTCCAGTGATTTCTTTTATTCTTACAATCATTGCACACGTATTATTAAAGTCCATGTTAAGATACTTCATATAAGTATCACAATCAATTGAATAAATAGAATCATTGATAATTGAATAGCTTAATTCGTTTTCCAATACCGGCATTAGGTTATAAAGCTTTTCCTGATTCTCTATTTCTCGTCGTCTTCTTTCCTTTTCAGCATTAATAACATTTACAGCTTCTTTTACTTTTTCCAAAAGTTCTGTTTTAGTAAAAGGTTTCAGAATATACTCTCTCACATTGTTTTTTACTGCTTCTACGGCAAAATCAAAATAATCATAAGCCGTAATTATAATAATGTATATATTGGGTAGAAATCTCCTTATTTCCTGGATGGCGTTCAGACCGTTTATACCCGGCATTTTTATATCCATAATAACTAAATCAGGTCTTAAACGCTCTGAGATTTCTATTGCTTCTCTTCCGTTTCTTGCTTCACTTATCTCTATTTGCTGTGTAAAATCAGTAGAAAGTATGCCCTTTATTGAATCCCGATCGTATTTTTCATCATCTGCAATCAGAAGCTTCAACATACCTCTTTCAACTCCCTTATTGGAATTTTTAAATATATCCTTGTGCCGATACCTTCTTCACTTTCGATAAAAAATATATCTTTTTCATCGTATAGAAGCTCAAGTCTTTTAACCACACTTTTAATTCCCATTCCAGTAGTGTGTCCTATATGTTCTTGTTCATAGTCCTCAGAAGTAATCTTAATCAAGGTATCTTCATCTATACCGCATCCGCTGTCCTCAATTATTACTATGCATAAATCTTCCTTTTTATATATGTTTATATTTATTACTCCTCCTTCCTCTTTAGGCTCAATACCATGAATAAAGGCATTTTCTACAAAGGGCTGTAATGTCATTCCTGGTACCTTTACCTGGCTCAAATCCATATTTATTTCCAAATTAAACTTTACTCTGTCTTGATATCTTGATTCCTGTATATACATATATTGCTTAACAACATTAACCTCTTCCTCCAAGGTTGCATTTCTATTCATCATGCTAAGGCTATATCTTAATATATCTGATACTGATTTAATTAAGCTTTCGGTCCTCTCTGCATTTTCTTGAATGGCTGTTTGATTTATACAGTTAAGGGTATTAAAAAGAAAATGAGGGTTTATTTGAGCCTGCAATATTTTGAGCTGTGATAATTTTAATGCATTTTGATATTTTAGCAGCGTCATTTCTTCATCTCTTAGTTTTCTTTCCAATTCGGCAGTTTCCTTCAATGATTTAATATACTTTTTGATATGACTAATCATTGAACTAAAGGCATCAGATAAAATATCCAGCTCATATATATAGGTCCTTTTACCTTCCTCATATGTAAAATCTCCATCAGCTACTCTCTTTGAAGTATCCACCAGCTCCTTTAATTTATCTAATATATTTTTAATAAAATAAAATGTATTTATTATGCTTATGAGCAAAGCAGAAATAATATAAACAAAAAGTATTTTATATATAAACTTTTCCTTCTCTTTAAGCCTTGTATACACTTCATTGTTATAGGTAAGATAGCTGTCACTTAGCTTTGAGATAAATGTATTGCAATAAGATAAAACTTCCTTAGTGGACATATATTCACTATAGTAGGTATCAATTGCTCCATGCATATCATACTTCTTTGTAGTGTTATCTCCCGAATCTTTATAGCTCCTTAAAGTATTTAATAGATCTCTAAGCACATATCTACTTCTCTCGTCCGAATCGCTCTGAAGCTTTACCACATCTTGTATCGCCAAATCAAATTTATTATCATATTGACTTTTACTTTCGGAAGCATTTGTCTGAATATAGTTATTAAAACTGTTAAAGGAATCGTTAATAAAATTTTTTATTTCATTGGTAGTACTCATCTTGTTCTGCATAGTATTGTAGTTTCCGTTTATTTTCTTAGCAATAATTAAGGAAATCACATTACTGGTAGCTATCGGTATAATGATAAAAATAGCGAATATTATAAATCGTCTTTTTAAACTATTTGTTTTCACCGATATAATCTCCTTGCTTCTTAACATAATCATCAAGATTTTCTTTTCTGACTACTTCAACATCTGTAAGAAACACACCGGCAGTGTGCTTTCCTTGAATATTATCCATAATAATGTTAACAGCCCTATAGCCCATAATATATGGCTTTTGAACTACCGTCGAAGTAATAATTCCGCTTTTTATTCCTTCCAGTGTTTCCGAAAGATCATCAAAGCATATTATCTTCACCTTTCCTACCATTCCCAGACTATTTACTGCCTTAGCCGCACCATCTCCATCTAGAGCAGAAGTACAAAATAAAGCGTTAATACTGGAATCATTGGCCAAAATTTGCTTTGCTGCAAACTCAGCTTCTAACCGATATGAATCTGAAGATTGAGTATCGGCTATTACTATATTTGAATGCTGACTGAGGTATTCTGTAAAGCCATTAACCCTTTCCATCTGATTCTTAACCGTCTTACCTCCCATAATTATTCCGACCTTACCTTGAGTTCCTATTTGATTTATCAATTCCTTAGCGCCAACTTTGCCTGCATTTACGTTATCTGTACCTACATATGCTAAACGTTTACTGTTTTCTGCGTCGGAATCAACTGTTACTAAAGGTATGCCTCCATTTATAACTTTATCTATGACAGGTTTATATTTTTCTTCATCCTGTATATAGGCAATTACTCCACTAACCTTAGCTGCATAGGCCATGTTTATAAACCGAATACCTTCCTCTACACTGGCTGAATCCGGTCCTTCAAATTCTATTACAGCGTTTCTCTCTTTTGCGGCTTTTTCTGCACCAAGTCTTATATATTTCCAATATGGATTTGAATACACATGAGCAATGAGCACCAGCTTCGGTTTAATAGGTGATTTATCATTTTTTTCTTCAATAAGATTATTGACAAGCAAGAAATTAACTAGAATAAATACCAACATTATAACAATATATTTTAAGGCTTTGAGGTGATTTTTCAATATTTCCTCCTTCTTTCATCTTAAAATATTATCAGTTGCTTTCATTACATTATATTCCATGTAATTTTATTTTTTCCTGCTGACATATTATACTCAAGTATATAATTTTTGTAATTATATGTTTAGCTATGTCTCTTCATGAACAGAAAACCCATCAGCAAGCTGATGGGTTTTTGATTAACACACCTTTCCAGGATTCAATATATTCTTTGGATCAAAAGCTGTCTTAATTCCTTTCATAATGCTCATAGCTTCTTGAGACAAGGCTTTATTTAGGTATGACTTCTTTGCATATCCTATTCCATGTTCACCTGATACCTGTCCGTTGAGCTCTCTTGATTTTTTATACATTTCATCCATAACTCCATTTAGTTTTTCCAACCAAGTCTTTTCTTCAAGCTGGTCCTTAAGGATATATATATGAAGATTTCCATCTCCAGCATGTCCAAAACTTTTTATTCTTATATCAAACTTCTTTTCAAGTTCATGCGTATATTTAACAAATTCGGCAACTTTATTTCTTGGAACTACAACGTCAACCTCATCCATCTCAGTTGTTGAAGCCTTTATTGCTTCAAGAAATGCACCTCTTGCCGTCCAAATTGATTCCTGTCTCTCCTGGGTATCTGAAATATATACATCCAGTGCTCCTGCTTCAAGGCATATATTTGCTACATTTTCATAGTTTCGCTCTATTTCCTCTTTACTGTTTCCATCAAAGGTCAAGAGCAGATATGCATCGGAAGAACTATCCGGAAACTTCTTACCAAGAAACTCCTCTGCTGCTACTATTGCTGCCCTCTGCATAAATTCAATAGCCGTTGGAACAGACTTTGATTTTATTATCTTCGGTACCGTATCTATAGCCTTTTCCAGTTCAGGGAACGGGATAAGAAGACTTACTGCTTTCTTTGGCAAAGGAAGTAGCTTTAATATTGCCTTTGTAACTATGGCAAGTGTACCTTCTGAACCTATTACCAAATCCTTTATGCTGTAGCCTGAGCTATTTTTAACAACCTTCCCCCCTGCCTGAATAACCTCTCCGTTTGGAAGAACTAATTCCAAGCCTCTTACATAATCTCTTGTAACGCCATATTTTACGGCTCTCATGCCACCTGCATTCGTATTGATATTACCTGCTATAGTAGCAGTCTTTTCAACTGGATCCGGAGGGTAGAACAAATCATGTTCTTCAACAAATTTTGATATTTCCATTAATAGTACTCCCGGTTCCACTGTTAATGTAAGATTTTCTTCATCGATCTCAAGTATTTTATTCATCTTACTTAGATCTATCATTATGCCGCCATGTATGGGAACAGCTGCACCAACCAATCCGGTTCCTGAACCTCTTGGAGTAACAGGTATATTATTGTCATATGCATATTTCATTATATTTGATACCTCTTCGGTACAAAGCACCTGTACAACTACATCCGGCATTTTCTTTACAGTTCCAAGTTCATCATGGCTGTAATCTTCGTTAATATCCTCTCCGAAAAACACTCTTTCATTATCGCTTACAACAGATAATATATATTCAACATCCTTTATATCGACCTTTTTATATTGCATTTTTGTTGCCCTCCTTAATCTTCTGAATCAGTTGCGGAATTATTTCATATATATCCCCAACTATTCCATAGTGTGCAGCCTTGAATATAGGAGCCTTATCATCATTATTAATGGCAAATATATAATCGGATTTGTTCATACCTGCAGTAAACTGTACTGCTCCGGAAACTCCACAGGTAATAATAAGCTTTGGCCTTACGGTTCTTCCGCTTAATCCTACCTGCCTTTTGGCATCTGCCCAACCTGCTTCTATAAGTGGTCTTGTAACAGCTACTTCTCCTCCAAGCAAATCTGCAAGTTCTTTTATCATAGACATATCTTTTTCGGATTTAACCGCTCTGCCTGCTACTACTATGACCTCTGCGTCAGATATACCTATTTCCTTTTCCTTTGGTATTACATTAAGTACCTCAATATTTGATTTCAGTTTATCTTCATTCAAATTGCAATGAGTAATCTTACCGCATGCTTCCCCACTTTTTTCCGGTGCCGACATAACTTTATACCTTACAGTAGCAAGCTGTGGTCTGCTGTTAGGTGTAACTATTTGAGCCATAATATTTCCGCCAAATGCAGGTCTTATTTGTACAAGATCTGTATTTTCCTTCATATCAAGAATCGTACAGTCAGCAGTAAGTCCTGTTCTAAATCTTGCTGCTACTCTCGGAGCCAGTGATCTTCCAACAGTTGTAGCACCTACCAAAATAGCCGTTGGCTTTACTTTGTTAATAAAGTCTTCAAAAGCTGCAGTATAAGGTTCTATTCTAAAATCCTTAAGTTCTTCACTATCATATACAAACACTTCATCTACTCCATAGTGAAGCAGTTCATCCGCTTTATTTGATATTTCGTGTCCCATAAATACGCAGTATACGGGATGATTAACCTTTAACGCAAGTTCTTTAGCCTTTCCGATAAGTTCAAAGGTTACGGGATGAATCTCACCTTCTACATGATCCACATAAACAGCTACTCCCTTCCATAGGGTCTTATCTACCTGTTGAACTTCCTCTTCAACATATTCCACAGCCCCTGACGGACCCTTCTTCACACAAAGCCTGCACATTTTGCAGCTTGCGTTTATTTCCAGCTTTCCATCATTGTTTTCCATTGCACCAAAGGGACATATTTGTATAAGTTCATCTATATTAGTTATTTTCTCCTGATTAATTACAAGTTTAGCCATTACTTTTCCTCCTCATTCTAAACAAACTTTAAGCTTTTAAGCTTGTTTGCTATCTTTGCAGATAACTCTTCTCCGCTGCCTGTCCATGTTTCTCTGTCTGTATTGACCTCCGGTGGGAATATTCTTTCCACTTGAGTCGGAGAGCCGTTAAGACCATACCTCTTTTCATTTTTATCTTGAAGATCATTCAGTCCAAACATCTTAATTTCTCTATCTTTAGTTTCTATTTTTTTTCTATAGGACGGAAGCCTTGGCTGAAATATATCCTTTTCTACGGTAATAAGACATGGATATTTGACTTCTGCTATTTCTACCGTATCAGGCATATCCATTTCAACAACTATTGAACCTTCCTTTAGCTCAACTATCTTTCTAACATTTGCAACATGTGGTATTCCGAGATATTCTGCCATTTCTGGTCCTACCTGTGCAGTATCTCCATCAGTTGTCTGTTTACCACATACTATCAGATCCACATTCCCCATCATTCTTGCACCTTGGGATATAGTATAGGATGTAGCTAAAACATCTGCTCCAGCGAACTTTCTGTCCGAAATCAATGCGCCCTCATCTGCCCCCATCATATATGCTTCTTTAATTATTTCTTTTGCCTGTGGAGGACCCATGCTAAGTACTTTAACTTTTCCCCCAAGCTGTTCCTTTATTTTAAAAGCTGTTTCCAAAGCATATAAATCATAAGGATTCATCTTTGAATCAACACCGTCTCTTTTTAATACACCTGTAACCGGATCTACCTCAACTTTTGACGTACCGGGTACCTGCTTAATACAAACTAATATTTCCATAATGTTCCCTCCTATGATTTTTGTATAGTCTTAATTATGATTACTTTTTTATTCCTACATTATCAGACTTCCGATGTAAACCATTACTCCAAGTGCCAAAACATATATAATGCAGAACTTCAATGTCTTCGTAAAAATTTTACCTTCTTGTCCAATTAATCCTGTGGCAGCTGTAGCAACCGCGATGCTTTGAGGAGATATCATCTTTCCCGCTGTAGCACCACAAGTATTTGCCGCTGCAAGCCAATATTCGTTTATCCCCAGAGATTTTGCTGCCTCAACTTGAAGCCCTCCAAACAAAACATTTGCTGAAGTATCGCTGCCTGTTACAAAAGTCCCCAGTGCACCGATTATAGGTGATATGAATGGATAAAATCCACCGGTTACTGCTACAAGTACTACCGCAATACTTTTAATCATCCCGCTATATCCCATAACTTTAGCTAGAGCTACGATAGCAATAATTGTAATTGCCGATTTGCTCATTTGTTTCGCCGTTTTCAAAAGAATGGCTGCTATTGCTCTCGGCTTTTCTCCCTGTATTAACCCTCCTATAAAGGTAGCTAATATAATCAATGTTCCAGGGGTAGCGATCCATGCAAAAGTATATGGTTTAGCACCTTCCCCTTGATAGATTTTCACTGAAGTGCTAGCCTTTGATAAAACGTTTGCAACGGATGGAAATAACGTGCTGGTTCCTATTATGAAAACCAATACCAGTAAGAATGGCAGCCAAGCCATAAAGCCTTCCTTTACAGTTATAGTTTCTTTTTTTACTTTAGAGTTATCTTTGTAAAACACCTTAGCGATTAATATAGTAACAGCCATACTGCATACTGAACCTAATATTGCCGGCAATTCAGCTCCCAAATATCTTGCTATGAAAATCTGCGGTAATGCAAATGCCAATCCTGATGCAAGAGTAATACCGAATACTCCCTTTATACCTTTTACACTCTTTTCGTTAAGTATAACTAAAACAAAAGGAATGATTATTATAAAAGCGAACAATAAAATTGCTATTTCAAAGCTTAGTTTTTCAACCCCTATATTAGTTAACTTAGCCAAGGTAGTTACAGGAAGTCCTATAGCACCGAAGGCTGTTGGAGTAGTATTTGCTATGAGACATATTATAGCTGCAAATAAAGGATCGAAGCCTAGCGCAGCCATTATACTTGCAGGAATTGCAACTGCAGTTCCAAAGCCTGCTATAGC
>JAEZDX010000674.1 GCA_023417975.1 Bacillota bacterium | reverse complement strand
TGTTCAAATAGATCTTTAAAATTTAAAAGCATATGAGAGAACATCTCTATATTATTTAAGGTCTCTTTACTTTGCAGAGAAACTGAAGCAAGAGAGTTACGTTTTATATTTAAATCCAATAATTCTTTTTGAAGTTGCTTTATTTTAGAGACTAACAAGTTGCTCAAGGAGCTGTCAAAAGATAAATGCTCTACCAAATTATCAATCTGCTTTTTCTTAGATTTGATATCCACATCCAGCTTTATAATATGTGCTGAATTATCTTGAGACTTCAAAGAGTTTCTATAGTTTTCTATCAGATGAGTGATATAACCTTCAACTGAGGTAAATATAAATATTTCTTCGATGACTATAGGCTCAATAGCATCTAACCTGACGTTCCTGGATTTGCACTTTATGCCTTCAGATTTGAGTTTGTTGCTGCACACGTAGTATCTCATCAGCTTGCCGGTTTTTGCACTTACATGGCCCATTTTTTGATGCATAATACCTCTACAGTGAGCACACTGTAATACACCGTTAAGGAGACCGTAATTTCCACTTATAAGCCGAGGTGCTTTTGATTTGTTTTCATCTAGCTGTTTTTGTACTTTAAGCCAGATATCAGCATTAATGGCACCTTCATGTCTGCCTACAGCGTAAATCCACTCCGACATAGCTTTATAATTGCTTTTTGAGTCTTTCTTATTGTAGGTCAATATACCGCAGCCGTTCATCTCGCCGTAGATTTCTATGCCTTTACTTTGAAGATAGTTCTGCACAGCCTCATTACTCTTCACATATACAGGGTTGCGCAGCAGCTGCTGAATATATTTTATATCCCAGGAACTTTTATTGTTAATAAAAACATCAGATTTATAAAGCTCTTTGTAAACCTTGGAGATACTGCCTAAACTTAAATACATTTCATAAATTTCTTTTACAAAAGCCATATCTCCAGTAATAGGAGAAAGCTTAAACATTTTATGCTCTTTCATATTTTCATCATAAAAAATTTGAGCTTCACTTTTAAAACCAAAAGGAGGGGTACCACCCAACCAACGTCCGGTCTTTGCAAGTTCCAGCATATTATCCCGAATTCTTTCTGCAATAGTCTCTCTTTCCAATTGGGCAAAGACGCTGGATATATACATCATGGCTCTTCCAATTGGTGTAGTAGTGTCAAACTGTTCGCGTATGGAAATAAAGTCTATGCCGTATTTGTTAAGAACCTCTATAGTATTGGAAAAGTCGGAAACATTTCTGGATATACGGTCAAGCCTGTAGCAGATTAGAATGTCAAACTTTTTGTTCTTTACATCCTTCAGCATGCGCTGAAAATCAGGTCTGTTTGTATTTCCACCGGAAAAGCCTTCGTCCTCGTCGTATATTAAAAATTTAGTTATACCAAGTCTTTGAGCATGCTCCTTACAGAGCTGTATTTGATTTTCTATGGATTCACCCTTGCCTGTGAATTTGGATTTACGGGAATAGATGGCTGCAATCATAGGAACCTCCGTTAGTAAGTTCATTTATACTATTATATATATCTGCAGCTTCAATTTTTACTTATTTCATAATTCTTTACCTTTTTTATTTATCAAAGTTTATGAAAGTTTAAACTAACACATTTTTAACTACATAGAACACAATAAAAGAGACTTTCTGTGTTCTATATAAATGCAAATAACAAAATGAAAGCTGTAAGCATATTATGATATAAAGAAATTTTGGAGGATAGGTATGGAAAAGAAAAAATTAACAGTAACAGTTAAAGTACCGGAGGACTGGAATGCTTTTCATGAGCATGTTGCAGAGGTAGTGCTGGAAGCTTGGAAGAGCATGTGCCCCAAAGAACTTCAGCTTCAGGCCTTGGAAAGAGCTATGGAAATCATAAAGAGCCAAAATAGAGAATAAAATGAAACTTTTATAATAAAGACTTATAGTAAGGGTAGGCAAGCAATAGGTAAGTAAAATGTGAATAATATGAAGCGATTTTGAAGAAAATAGACATAAAAATTTATTGTCAGCAGCAATGGAGGTATTAAATTGGAGCAACATAATATTCAGCTTACTACGCCTGAAATTGCAGGCCTGTGGAAATCATATATGCAAAGCACTGCAACGTTATGCGTGACAAAGCACTTTATTCAACATAATCAAGATTTGGAGATTAAGCTAATCCTTGATGAGCAGGCTGATTTATTGATAAAGATAATTGAAAAAACTAAAAAAATATTTAATGAAGAGAAATTTCCTATACCAAAGGGGTTTTCAGATGAGGATTTGAATTTATCGGCACCAGCACTTTACACGGACATATATGGATTAAGTTTTGTTTATCGATTAAATCAAATGTCATTAAGTGATTATGCCACTACAGCAACAAAAGTGGCGCGTGGAGATATAGTTGAATATTTTTATTATTGCATGGAATCCACCGCCGCCTTATATAAAAAAGCTTTAAATCTTATGCTGTCAAAGGGCATATATGATAGACCACCAAAGATGGATTACCCGGATAAGGTGGAGTTTGTTGATAAGGTTGATCCGATTTTGGATATATGGAATAGTGAGAAGAGGCCGTTGAATGCATTTGAATTAGGAGAGATATTTTATATAATTGAAAGAAATTATATAGGACTATTGTTATTGATGGGCTTTATCCAAGTGACTGAAGATGAAGAGATAAGAGAATTTCTCATCAAAGGGAAATATCTTGCACAAAAGCAAATAGATATTTTTAATAAAGTATTAAAGGAAGAAGAACATCTTGGTAATATACCTGTAAGTATGGAAGTAAGTGATTCAAGAGTATCGCCATTTTCAGAACGGTTGATTATGTTTTTAGTTTCCACTACTATAACAACAGGTATATACTTAGCCGCATATGCACTATCTGTTTCAATGAGAAAGGATTTGGCAGCCCATTTCAGATCCATATTGGTGGAGATAATGATGTACGGAGAAAAAGGTTCGAAGCTCATGATCCGTAAAGGATGGATGGAGCAGCCGCCTCAAGCGTTTGACAGAGTAGCTGCACTAAAGTAATAAATGTATTCAACGGTTATCTAAATCTATAATTATTTTATAAGGCGTAGTATTTGATACGAATACTACGCCTTTTTTATTATATAAAATAGTGTAATACATAGGAAGGAATAAAATATTTTGATATTGTTATGAACCGTAGAATATATTATTAATTTAAAAGCAAAAGCCACACCTCGCGGAGGTGCAGCTTTTACCGATTATTATATTGTAGGAGTAACTTTTGTTAGGATATCTAAATTATTGACAGGATTTAAAATTATATTCAATAGGTGTTTTAATTTTCACAAAGTTTGTATATAATAATATTATACAAACAAATGTTCGTATTCGGGAGTGGATTTTATGAAAGTTATAGCAAAGCCTATTGAGGTAGTAGCCTGGTTCACAAAGGAAGGTAAACCACGGCCTGTGAGATTTAGAATTATAGCTGAGGATCAGAGTGAGGTAATATTCAAGGTAGAGAAGATACTTCATATAGATACTATGAAACTGGCAGGTAATCCTATGATAGCTTTTACATGTCAAGGAGCCGTAAACGGAGCAGATAAATTATTTGAAATAAGATATGAACAGCTTACTTGTAAATGGATGTTATTTAAGATTTAGGATATGTATTTCGTATTTACATATGTGTAGTAGTGTGCTACTATTTTTGTGTAATATAATGTAATTGATGTATATATTTATGGAAAATAACTATCTATAGTACAATCTTCGTATGTGTGAAGTGCGGTATTTGATTTGGAAAATATCGCTTTTTCATGTAACGTGGAAATGCTCCAGGAACTGTTGCAAAAGCTATATTGGTAATAACATTGACATCTTTACCTGGCTGAAGTCCATGCTGTTTAAGGACATATTCCAAGGCCATTTCGGGAACTCCACCAGGTCTGCCGCCTACAACAGTCTTTCCTTTTAAGGACTCCCATTTAAAATTAGGTTCATCCTTTCTGCTTACAAGGAAGGAGCCGTCGGTTTGAGTTAACTGTGCGAATAATATAGGTAGATCGTCTCTTTTTTGATTATAAATATATATAACCTGTTCGGGGCCGCAGAAACCAATGTCAGCATTTTTACTCAGCACCTGCTGCATAGTCTTATCTGCACCTTCGCCCGTAGTGAGATCTATTTCCAAGCCTTCATCTTTAAAGAAGCCTTGACTCATAGCCGCATACATCGGAGCATAAAAGATGGAACGAGTTACTTCATTGAGACGGACTTTCACAATACCATTTGAAGTGTCTTTTTTGCAACCATATAGAAGAGTACCGAGCAATAAAACAGTAAGTATAACAGAAGATATTTTGAAAGAGAATTTTTTCATAACTTCCTCCATAGATCATGATACAGTTTATAATATGAAACAATGGTGACTTTTGCTATTGAAATAGAAATTGTTGTTTTTATGAATACCTGATCTTGTCTATGAGATATATACTTTCATTAAATAAAGAATGGTGAGAATGTAGACGCTAATAAATCTTTCTCTAGTAATAAAAATAAAAATAAATACAAATACTATTTAGGAGACAAAGTAATGAAGCTCTTTAACAACATTAAAAATGGATTAAAGCATTACTTAAGATTTAAAAGATATAGCTTAAAGGTTAAACTTCTAATTATATTCATGATTATTTCTATTCTACCCATCGTTGCTACACAACTTGTATCGTACAAGTTATCTCAGTATTACCTTGAAAAAAAAATAACCAAACTCTCTGACACAAATCTATTTTATATAAAGACAAATATTGAAACAGACCTGAATTATTTTAATGATGTACTATATAGGCTTGCAGCTGATAGTGATTGTATAAAATTAGAGACTCAGTTTAATGATGGTGATGGATTCGAAAAGGCAGCATCTTTTACTAAAATAGAAGATGTGTTTGGATCTTATTCATATTCCAGAAGTCAAATCATGGCTATAACATTTGTAGGTAAAGATGGAAGAAATGTGTACTATGACAAGAAAAATCAAGGAATAAGTAACAGAGTTTGGGATGCCTATAGCAATCTTACGAAGGATGAGATCTATACTAAAATTGTTAATAGCAATGTACCTGTAATTTTGTCTACAACTGCCAATCATTATATTGGGGAAAAACCTGAATATTTGTTTCATATTGGATTGAGAGTGGTGAATGTAACAACAAAAGAAACCTTGGGCATAATGATTATGAGCTTTGATGAACAAATTTTATCCGATATATGTAATGCAGGAAAACTTAACAATGATAAAGACAATGCCAATACATGTTCTCTGGTAATTGATAATGATGGCAGAATAATATCATTTGAAAATAAAAAATATATTGGTACCTTTATTAAGGAATATTCAAGTAGGATACCAACTGCAAATGATAGTGTGGAACCTATTAATCAATTGGTTAGTACAATCCAGACTTTTACAAACAAAAATATCTCTGTTAACAGTATGGATATAAGCACTTTTGGTTGGAAGGTTATTAATATTGTTGATAAAGACAATTTATTTTATGAAGTTAATTTGCTAAGGTATATAACTATGGGATCACTAGTTGCAATAATAATCATTGTATTAATTGTAATTATTGTTTTTTCAAATAAGTTCTATGAGTCGGTTAAAATTATCGTTAACGGTATGAATGAATTAAAAAAAGGTAATTTCGATGTGAAAATTAAACTGGATACAGAAGATGAACTTTCATTTATAGGTGATGAATTTAATGAAATGTCAGCAACAATAAATAGCTTGATAGAAGATATTAAAAAGCAGAGTGAATATATTCTTGATATAACCAACAAGAGGAGAGAGGCTGAAATAAGAGCATTAGTTGGACAAATTAATCCTCATTTTTTATACAATACCTTGGATTGTATAAACTGGATGGCAATTAAAAAGGAGCAGTTTGAAATCAGTGATATGCTAAGCAGTCTCGCTCAAATTTTAAGATACAGCATTGGGGATGTTAACAAAGAAGTATCAGTATACGATGAAATACAGTGGCTAAAAAAATATATCTTTTTACAACAAGTCAGATTCAATAATAGCTTTACCCTTGATCTGGATGTAAATGAAAATGTTTAAGGGTGCCGAATTCATAAATAATTACTTCAGCCTATACTAGAAAATGCACTTATTCA